>NZ_DATIND010000047.1 GCF_035474595.1 Longimicrobium sp. | reverse complement strand
TGAAGTCGCAGCAACAACTACGGGAAGCCTCGCAAACTGCGCGAGGCTGATCCGCTCATTCTGTGGCATCAGCGCTCACGACCAATCTCCTTTCATCCGCCGTGGTCGCGCGCAGCGCGGTGTTCGACTCAGGATGACGTCATCAGGGTTACGCGCGGTGAAAGAAACCCCGCGATGAGTTCTTCCCCTCCCCCGCGGAGCGGGCGGAGGGGGCCGGGGGGAGGGGGCCGCCAAGCGGGCAAGATGCCTCCACCGTGCACCGCCATCCCTCCTCTCCGCCCGGCGCACATCCGTTCCGCATCTCCCATCTAAGTCATTGCAGGCACGCTAGATGCAATCTCACGCGGGCCACCTTCAGCGCACAGGAGGCGGCGAGATGAGCATCATCAGGCGACCCTTGATCTTCGTGGCGGCGGGCGTGAGCCTGCTGGCGAGCGCGGCGGCGTGCAACGGCGGCTCTCCCACCGCGGCGACCACCATCGTCGCGCCGCCCGCGCGGGACTCGACGGGGTTCATCCCGCCGACACCGCCGATGACCACGCCGTAAGCGGGAAATGCAGCGGGGCGCCGCGGCCGGAATCCGGCCGGGCGCCCCGCGCCGCATCTTCCATCCCGTCGTGGTTCTACTGCACCGTCACCGTCCCCTGCATGAACGGGTGCGGGTCGCAGTGGAAGCCGAACGTGCCCGCGGCGTCGAAGGTGCGCTCGAAGGTGGCGTACTGCTGCAGCAGGCCGCTGTCCCACGCGCCCGCGTCGGCCGTGCTGGTGTGCTGGGTGGCCGAGGCGCTGCAGTTCACGAACGTGACCTTGCCGCCGCGCGCCACGCTCACCTGCGCGGGCGAGAAGGAGAAGTCCACGATGCGCACCACGTTGGCGGGCTGCGTGCCGGTGCACAGCCCCTGCCCGGTGGGTGCGGTCACGCTCACGTGCTCGCTGAAGCACCCCGCCAGCCCGGCCGCCGTGACCAGCGCGGCGAAGGCCGAGCAGGCGAAGGAATAGGTCGCTCTCAGATTCATTTGACCACCACCGTTCCCTTCATGAAGGGGTGCGGAGTGCAGTGGAAGGCGTAGGTCCCCGGCGAAGTGAAGGTGTGCCGCCAGGTGTTGCCGCTCCCGATCAGCCCCGAGTCGAACGACCCGTTGTCGGCCGTGACGCTGTGCTGCAGCGGGTCGTTGTTCGTCCACTCCACCGTGGTCCCCGCCTCGATCTCGATCCGCCCCGGCACGAACGCCAGGTTCCGCATCCCCGCCTTCACCACCCTGCCGTTGGACGGCACCGCGGCGGCGTCCGGCTGCGGCGGCGCGGCGGGCGCGGACGGCGGCGCGGCGGCCTCGTGCGCCGCGCGGCCGAACCAGCGGTTCAGCGTGAGGGGGATGGTGAACTCGAAGCCGTAGCGCCGCGTGCTCTCGCCGCGCGACAGCCCCTGCAGCGTGTACGCGTTGGTGTTGGCGGTGTGGATGGAAAGGGTGTGCGGCGTGCCGGGAATGGCCAGGTGCACGCCCGCGCTCCACGCCACCTTCTCGGCATCGCTCCGGTCCACCAGCGACGCCACGTCGCCCGCCAGCGCGAAGTAGCGCGAGATGCGCAGCGTTCCCCCGCCGGCCACCGCGAAGCGCCGCTCCCCCGCGTGGAACGGGTCGGAGAGCACGCGCCCGGCGGCGATCAAGCGCAGCGGACCCTGACGGCGGGCGACGGTGAGCTCCCCGTCCACCCCCTTGGCTGCCAGGTTGTACGCCACCTCGCCGCCCAGGTCGAAGGGCGCGCCGCGGTCCTGCTGGAACAGCGCGTGGCGGGCGAAGAACTCCCACTCGTTGGGGTAGCGCGGCGCCAGGTTGGAGTTGGTCGCGTACTCCATCCCCACCAGCGTGCGGTACGGGAGGCCCACGGCCACCGTGAAGGTGGGAACGTTGCTCACCTTGCGCTCGGGCGCGCCGCTGGTGGTGAAGCGGTGCAGGAAGTTGAAGTACAGCTGGCCGCCGCTGCCCACCCACCCGCCGGACAGGTTGGGCGGGCGGTCCAGCAGCGACTGCGCGCGGCCACCGGCGGCGCTCGCGCAGACGGCGGCCGCCGCCATGCACAGGGCGCGGGCGGCGCGGAGACAGCGGGTGCTCGTCACGGGTTTCGGCTCCTCGCGGGGTGAGATGGAGATGGACTGCACGGGATTCGGGACCGGCCGGAGGCGGGGCGGGGAGATGCGGATCCGTGCGTCTCCCCGCCCCGCGCGGGCTTACTGCACGGTGATGGCGCCCTTCATCCCCATCGCCATGTGCGGCATGCAGAAGAACTCGTAGCGCCCCGGCTTCACCCCGGCGAAGGAGATGGTGTAGCTCCCGCCGGACTCGGTCATCAGCGGCCCCCACAGCGGCTGGATCTGGTCCGCCATGCTCGCGGCCAGCGCGCGCTGCGCGTCGGCGGGGATCCTGGCCGGGTCGAACGACACGTTGTGCGGCCCCCCCGAGGCGTTGGTGAAGCGCACCCGGTCGCCCGCGTGGATGGTCAGCGACGCGGGCTCGAAGCGCGCGGTGGTTCCCTCCATCACCATCCGCACCTCGTGCGTCACCGGCGGCGCGGCGGCACGGGCCTCGTGGCGCGGGGCCAGGGCGGCCAGGCTCAGCGCGCCGGCCATCAGCATCGATCCGATCTTCAGGTTCATCATCTCGCTCGTCCTTCTGGGTGGTTGTTCGTTGGGGATGGGAACGGCGGTGCTCACTGCACCACCACGCGGCCGGTCATGCCGTTGTGCCGGGTGCACTGGTAGTCGTAGGTCCCCGCCGTGGGGAACGTCCGGGTCGCGCTGCCGCCCGGCGAGGTGTCGGGCACGTTGCCGCCGGTGGGGCCGGGGCCGGCGAAGGTCACGTTGTGCGTGGCCCCGGAGATCCGCCACGTCACGCTCCCGCCCGCCTGGATGGTCACGAGCGGCGGGGAGAAGGCGATCGTGGGCGTGGTCACCGTTGCCGTGGAGGTGCTCGGCGGCGGCGCGGTGGTGGTGACGGTGATGGCGGCGCTCCCCGTCTTCGCCACGCCGCCCGAGGTGACGGTGGCGGTGATGGTCGCCGTTCCCGCGGCCACGCCCGTCACCACGCCCGCCGCGCTGACCGTGGCGACCGCGGGATTGCTGGTGGAGAACGACGCCGCGGGGAGCCCGGACATCGCCGCGCCGTTCTGGTCGCGCGGCGTGGCGGTGAGCTGCAGCGTGCCGCCCACCTGGACGCCGCCCGACGAGGGGGATACGGAGAGCGAGGTGAGCACGGGCGCGCCCGTCTGCGCGGTCTTCACCACCACCGAGCCGGTCTCGCCGTGGCGCGTGCAGTGGTACGCGTACGTCCCCGCCGCCGCGAAGGTGCGGCTCGCCGAGCTGCCCTTGGTGATGCGGGGGATGTTTCCCCCCGCGGGCGCCGCGCCGTCCCAGATGACGTCGTGTTCCTCGTCGGTCATCGTCCACGTGACCGTTCCCGAGGCGGCGACGGCCACGGACGCCGGGGAGAAGCCCGCCTTGCTCCCCGTGACCGCCGCCGCCGTGGGAACGACCTGGGTGACCGTGACCAGCGCCGTGGCCGTGCGGGTGACGCCGCCCCAGGTGAGCCACGCCGAGATCGTCGCCGTTCCCGCCGACACGCCGGTGACCACGCCCGACGCGCTCACCGTGGCCTTCGTGGCGTCGCTGGTGGAGAACGACGCGCCGGGAAGTCCGGTCAGCGCCGTCCCCGCCTGGTCCTTCGGCGTGGCCTGCAGCTGCAGCGTGGCCCCCGCCGCGACCGTTCCTGCGTCGGGCGTGAGCGCCAGCAGGGTGAAGGTGGTGGGCGGCGCGGCGGGCGGGGTGACGGTGAGCGTGGCCGTGGCGGTGTCCGTCACGCCGCCCCACGCCAGCACGGCGGTGATGGTGACCGTCCCCGCCGCCACCCCCGTCACCACGCCGTCGGCGGCCACCGTTGCCCTGGCCGGGTCGCTGCTGGTGTACGCGGGCGCCGGGGCGCCGGCCATCTCGTTGCCGATGCCGTCGCGCGCCTGCGGGGTGAGCACGAAGGTGCGCCCCACTTCCACGGTGCCGCTGGTGGGGGTCAGCGCGAGCGAGGCGAAGGTGCTGGCGGGGGGCTCGGGGGCGGTGGTGGTGGCCGCGCCGCCGCCGCCGCACGCCGCCAGGAAGGCCAGCGGCGCTGCTGCCAGGTACTGCGGGTACCGCATCTTTCCTCCGGGAGTCGCGAGCGAGCCGGGAGGCCGCGCCCGGGTGGGCGGCGCGGGTCCGGCTCGCGGGTGGTTCGCGGCACGGGAGAAAGCACGACCGGGACCGCACCCACGGGGTGCGGCCGAAGAAGCTCAACTCGATGCAGCAGGGGGACTTGGGAGGAGACTGCTAGAATCGTATGTTCCGAAATAACCTCCGGACCTGTCCCGCCCCGCTACACCCTGTTCCGGGCGGGGACACGGCGGATGCAGGGCGCGGGGAATATCAGATCCGGAAAATGAGTCTGTACTTCCGCGCCGCCCCGCCTGACGTCATCCTGAGGCCGACCACACTGTCATCAGCGGCTGCACGGTAGGTTGCAGGCCGAAGGATCTATAGCCGCGGCAGCGCGTAACGCGGACGAGATGCGCCGATACCGGATCGCGTGAACCCGTGAGCGGATATCAGGAAGGATATGCCGAGGAGCAGAGGAGCAGAGGAGCAGAGAGGGGATCTCTGTTTCTCTGCTCCTCTGTGTGATCCAATGCTTAGCGGATCTCGAGATCGCGGAGGCGAGAGCCGCCGAGTCAGAGGTAGCCTTCTTCGCGGAGGCGGGCCTTCATCTCCTCGTGCGAGATGACGTCGCCTTCGTCAGCGGCACGGACTCCCTCCTGAAGATCGGCCATGAAGGACACGTGATCCCCGATGTCCTCGAGGCTCGCGTAATCGGGAAGGCGCCGTAGCATGTCCATCACCTGGTTCTTGAGGATATGCTCCTCCACTTCTTCCTGCGTGAAAACACGCCCGGCTTCGACGTCGCGCACTCCGCGCTCGAACCCGGCCATCACCGACACGTGGTACTCGATCTCCTCGATCGTCACGTTGGCGGGGAGCCGCTGGAGCATCGCGATCACCTCGTCCCTCATCGTTCCCTCCCTTGCGGTGCGTGGGAGATGGGAATACGGAATCCCGAAGAAGAATCCGTGCATCCCGTTGAGTCACGTGCTGCCGCGGCTATGGATCCTTCGGCCTGCATCCTACTGTGCAGACACGGATTACGGTGTGACCGGCCTCAGGATGACGTCAGGCGGGTGCGGCGCGGAAGCACGAACTATTTCCGGATCTGGAAAGGCTACGGGGGACCGGCCGCCTGGCCAATCCCCCGTGTGGAAGCCGCCACCGCTGGCACGCTACCGCGGTAGCGCGCAGCGGAGGCGGGAGATGGTGCCGGGCAGGTGCTTGCTGCCGGGGCCCTCGCTGGTGAGCACCACCGAGCCATCGTTGGCCAGCGACACCGCCTCGCCCTGCGTCTCGGCCAGCGGATCCAGGTCCAGCTGCGCGATGGGGGTGCCGGTGCCCAGCAGGCCGGCCGTGCGGTAGATGGCCAGCGCGGCGTACGTCCGCACCGCCACGAACCGCCCGTCGGGCGAGGCGCTGGCACCGGTCACGCGGTCGCCCAGCTCGGTGGGCTCGGGGGCGAGCTGGCGCAGCGGCTCCAGCGTGGGCTCGATCCCGGCCTGCAGCGGCGTGGGCCAGCGGATGAGCTCCACCACGTCGTTGTTCCCCTTGCTGACCAGCAGCACGCGCCCGTCGGGAAGCACCGCGAGGGCCTCGATGTCGGTGGGATCGCCCGGGAAGCGCGCCTTGAACTCGCGCGCGGGCGCCGTGGCCCCGTCGCCGGGCACGGGCTCGGGAAAGACCCAGAGGGTGACGTGCCTGCGCTTCTTGCCGTTGTTCCCCGTGTCGGCCAGGTACAGGCAGTCGCCGCCGCCCCCGGGGCACGGGCCCAGGGCGATGTCCTCCCAGTCGTTGTTCTGCGCCCCGGTGACCGTCATCTTCCCCAGCAGCTGGCCGTCCAGCCCCACGGCAAAGAGGTCGGGGTGGCGCCCGGAGTCGTTGTGCGACCAGTACACCCCCGCGTGCCTGCGGCTGGCCACGATGCCGCTGCTCTCGCGCAGCTCCTCGGGCAGGGTGATCCCCTTCTCCACCACCGCGCAGGCCACCTCCGGCGCCTTCGCCTCCCCCGCGTCGCCGCGGGCGCATCCCGCCAGAACGGCGGCCACGAGGGCGAGCGCGGGCCGGCGGCCGATTGGAATCTCCATCTCCCCTACCCTTCTTTCAGGCTCTCAGCGAGGAAGGATCGAGAACACGGGAGGACGAATCTTCCCCCGTGATCTCCATCTCCCTCGTTGTGCCCATCGGTTTATCCCGTGATGATCGCGCGGCGATCGGGGTCGGGCGGCGGCACCCGCGCCTGGCGGGGGGCCATGGCCGGGCGCTGGTAGTACGTGCCGTCGGCGCCCAGCTCCCAGGCGCGCGGGTGCTCCAGCTGCGCGCGCAGGATCTCGTCCAGCCGCGCGCGGTGCGCGGGGGCGCGGACCGGAGCGGCCACCTCCACGCGCCGGCTCAGGTTGCGCGTGCGCCAGTCCGCCGACCCGATGTAGTACTCCGGATCGCCGCCGTTGGCGAAGCGGAAGATGCGCGCGTGCTCCAGGTAGCGGCCCAGGATGCTGACCACGCGGATGGTCTCCGACACCTCCGCCACGCCGGGGCGCAGCGCGCACAGCCCGCGCACGATCAGGTCGACGCGCACCCCGGCGCGCGACGCGCGGTAGAGCGCGGCGATCAGCTCCAGGTCCGCCAGCCCGTTCACCTTGGCGATGACGTGGCCGCCGCGGCCGGCGCGCGCGTGCTCGGTCTCGCGGTCGATCATCTCCACGAACCGCGTGCGCATCGTCCGTGGGGCGACGAGGAGAAGGCGGTGGTGCGGCTCGCCCCCGGCGCCGGTGAGCATGTTGAAGAGCTCGGAGATCTCTTCCGTGATCCCGGGGTCCGCCGTCAGCAGGCCCAGGTCGGTGTACGCGGCGGCCGTGGTGGCGTTCAGGTTCCCCGTCCCCACGTACGCGTAGCGCCGCACCCCGCCCGATTCGCGGCGCACGACGAGCGCCACCTTGGCGTGCACCTTCAGCCCGGGGAGGCCGTAGACCACGTGGATGCCGGAGGAGCGAAGGTAGCGCGCCCACTCGATGTTGCGCTCCTCGTCGAAGCGCGCGGTCAGCTCCACCAGCGCCACCACCTGCTTGCCGCGCGAGCTGGCGCGGCGCAGCGCCTCCACGATCCGCGACTTCCGGTTGGTGCGGTAGAGGGCCAGCTTGATCGCGACGACGTCCGGGTCCTCCGCCGCCTCCAGCACGAAGCGCTCGACGGTGGCCTCGAACGAGTCGCGCGGGAACTCCACCAGCACCTCGCGCTCGCGCAGCACGTCGGCGATGGGGACGCCGGGGTCCAGCCGCTCGTGCGTTTCCTCGGGCGGCCAGTGCGCGTCCGCGATCTCCAGCGACGCCAGCTCGCGCAGGCCGCGCAGGTCAATCAACCCCTCCACCTCGTACACGTCCTCGTCGCCCAGCGGCCAGGCGCGGTCGGGCGCCTCGTGCCGCAGCTCGCGCAGCAGCGTTTCGCGCAGGCGGCCCGGGATGGAATCCTCCACCTCCACGCGGACCACGGGGCGGAAGCGGCGGCGGCGCACCTCTTCCTCCACCGCCTGCAGCAGGTCGGCCAGGCGCCCCGGCTCCAGCTGCAGCTCGGCGCTGCGGGTGACGCGGAAGGTGGAGGCGCTGTCCACCTCCATCCCCGGATACAGGCGGTGGAGGTTCTCGATGATGACCGTCTCCAGCGGCACGTACCGCCCGCCGCCGGGGGAGACGAAGCGCGGGAGGCCGTCCGGCAGCTCGACCACGCCCAGCCGTTCCCCGCCCGTCAGCGGCTCGCGGAGGATGGCGACCAGCGCCGGACGCTGGTTGCGAATGTGCGGGAACGGGTGCCCCGGCCCGGCGGCCAGCGGCGTGAGCAGCGGGTGGACCTCGGCGTCGTAGTAGTCGCGCAGCCACGCCCGCTCGTCGCGGTCCAGGCCGCTGCGCCGCACCACGTCGATCCCGCGCTCGCGCAGCTCCGGCATCAGCGTGTCGAAGAGCAGGCGGTACGCCGAGTCGGCCAGCCGCCGCGCGCGGGTGCCGATGGCGTCGAGCTGCGCGCGCGGGGGAACGCCGTCCATCCCCGGCTTCTCGGACCCCTGCGCCACCTGCCGCTTGTACCCGGCCACGCGCACGCGGAAGAACTCGTCCAGGTTGCCGCCGAAGATGGAGAGGAAGCGCACCCGCTCCAGCAGCGGCACCGCGCGGTCGCCCGCCAGCTCCAGCACGCGGCGGTTGAAGGCCAGCACGCTGAGCTCGGGGTTCAGCAGCGTGCCCGGCGGAAGGCTGCTCTCGTCGAAGGCGCCCGGCGGCGGCGCGTACGGCGGGGCGGCGTGGAGCGGGTCCAGCGCGTCCGTCTCCGCCGCCCAGTCGCCCGAGACGGGGTGCGCGGCCACGCCCGAGCGCGCCAGCACGTGCAGCGCCGAGAGGGTGGCCGGGTCGCGCACCGCGGGCGAGCCGGCGGCCTCGATCAGCTCGTCGACCGCCACGTGCACCATCCCCTCCGTTCCCGGCGCGTACGCCAGCTCTTCCGCGAGCCAGACCTCCGTCGCCGGGTGGCGCGCGGAGCCGGGGCCGGTGCCCGCCAGGCGCAGGCGGCCGCTGGCGTTCAGCACCTCGTCCAGCACGCGGCGCGCGGCCTGCAGCCCGGTTCCCGGCCCGGCCGGCACCTGCAGCGAGCCGTCGCGGTTCAGCAGCGCCACCCGGCCGCCCTGGTAGGCCAGCACGGCCACGCGGCGCGAGGAGCGGACGGCCTCTTCCAGCCAGTCGACCTCGGTCTCCTCCAGGCTGCGGGACCAGCGGCGGAGCGGGTCGCCCGTGAGCAGGGTGAGGCCGAACTCCGTCTCCAGCGCGCGGGCGGCGGCGCGCCCCTCGGCGGTGTCCTCCGCCAGCCGGACCTCCACCTCGAACAGCTCGGCGGTGACGTCGCGGTCGCGCACCGTCCGCTCGTCGCAGGCGATCTCCATCTCCAGCCCCTCGTCCCCCTCCGCGGAGGGAGCGGCGGCCAGGCGGACGCGGCGGCGCGTCTCCACCTCCAGCCAGGGGTCCAGGTGCGCGGGGTCGATCAGCGCGCGGAGCAGGCGGGCGGGCTCGCTCTCGGCCGCGAAGAGCGCCGCGGCGTCCGCGGCGGGCGCGCTCTCGGCGGCGCTCCGGGGGAGCGCGTCCTCCGATCCGCGCACCTCCACCGCCAGCGTCAGCTCGCCCGAGGGGTGAAAGCGCACGCCGGCGGTGGCCCCGCGGCGGCGCAGGTCCAGCTCCGGCGTGTCGTAGTAGACGTCGCGGAACAGCTCGGTGGATGGGGATTCCGCCGCGATCCCCGCCGGGAGCGGGCCCCCGGCGATGCGGTCCAGCGCGTCGCGGCCGGGCGCGGCGAAGCGGACGACCAGCTCGCCGCCGCGGGCCCATCCGGCGGGGAAGCGCGGCCGCGGGGAAGGGCCGGTGAAACGGCGCGGGGCGCTCGCCATCTCCTGGCGCCGCGTCAGAACGGGAGCCCGAAGCCGGCGTACACCGTGTTGCGCTCGCCGTGGGCGTACGTCACGGTGACGGCGCGGCGCCGGTCCATGAAGGCGAAGAAGAGCCCGCCGCCGTACGCGGTGTGCCAGTCGCCGGGCGACGCGCCGCCGTACCACACCCGCCCCGCGTCGGCCAGCGCCAGCACCCCCAGCTCGCCGCGCGCGACCAGGAGGTTGGCGCGGGTGACCACCTGCCGCAGCTCGGCCGTGCCGAAGGCCGAGGCGTCGCCCTGGTAGCGCTCGGACTGGTAGCCGCGGATGGTCCCCCCGCCGCCCAGGAAGGCCGCGTACTGGAAGGGGAATCCCCCCCACACCCGCTCGCCGCCCGCGCGCAGCGCCAGCGTGGGCCCGAGCTCCCTCGCGGAGAGGTAGGTGATCCCCACCGCCCGCGCCCGCCCGAAGGCCGTGGCGTCGTGGAAGGCGATGGGGAACCCCGTCCCCCACGTCTCCAGCTTCCACCCGCGGCGCGGATACGCGGTGGTGTCGGCCCGGTCGAGCACCAGGCCGAGCCGTCCGCCCACGATGGCGAAGTCGTCGGACCCGCGCGGGTGCAGGTCGCCGGCCGGCGTTCCCGCCCGGGGCTCGGGGTCGGTGAAGCGGCCGGTGATCTCGCCCACCACCCACGCGCGCCGCCCGACGCCGCGCCAGTACGCCGCGTTCCCCATCAGCTGGTGCTCGAAGACGCGGAAGTGCGAGCTGGTCTCGCCCTCGCCGCCGGTGTCGTTGCCGAAGCCGTGGAAGCGGCTGGCCTCCATCTCCGAGACGCGCGCCAGCACCAGCGTCATGTCCTCAGGCCGGCCCACGTAGCGGAAGTCGCCCAGGTACTCGGCGCCGAAGCGGGCGTGCTGCACCGCCCACATGAAGCGCACCTGCTGCTTGGTGGCGTACGGCTGGCGGCGGAAGCCGTAGCGCGTCCACGACGGCCCGATCCCCACGTACGGCCCCACCGACGCCGGGCGCCACCCGAACGCCGGCGTCAGCAGCCCCCCCGAGGTCCCCCACTCGCGCGGCGGAAGCGAGCCGCCGCCCGGCACCCACAGCTTCGGCTCCCACGGACTCTCGTCGACCTTGGTGTGGTCGCGCCGCGTGTAGCGGTTGTCGCCCTCCGAGTCGTAGAAGGCGGTGCGGTGCCCCGCGCGCCCCTCATCGCGCAGGTCGTCGTCGCCCCCGCCGCCGATCACCCGCACGATCACCTGCTCGGGCCCCGTCCCCGTCACCCGGGCGACGTCGCCGCCGCCGTGCAGGTAGACGCGGACCTCGCGCGTGTCCCACCAGTTGAACCAGCGCCGGTAGATGGGCTCACCGCCGCCCGCCGGGGTGAGGGTGACCCACACGTTCCCGTCCGGCTGCCGCTCGACGACCGCCGCGTCGGCCAGATCCGTCGCGTGCGCCTCGGGCTCGCGGGCGATGATGTGGTAGAAGCTGGCGGATACGCGCGGCAGGTCGTCGCGCCGCTCCTTCAGCGTGCGCGACAGCCGCGCGCCCTCACGCTGGCGCCAGGCCGCGGGCAGGGCGCCCACCGCCGCGTCGATCTCGGCGTCGGTCAGCTCCGCGCGCACCGCCGCCGTCACCGAGTCCCACGCGGTGCGGGGGATGGCGCCCAGCAGCCGGTGGTCCAGCTGCGACGCGTTCAGCAGCAAGGGGCGCAGGTCGATGGTGCCGCGGTAGTGGATGACGTTGGGGATGAAGCCGTGGGCGATGCGCGGCCCCAGCCCGTCGTAGTCCACGAAGGCGTAGTCGCGGTCGCGCGGCAGCACGCGCCAGAGATGCCCCCCGCCGGCCTGCGGAAAGCGCGCCCACAGGTACTGCCCGCCGTGCCGGTCCCAGTCGCCCAGCAGGATGTCGACCAGGCGGACGGCCAGGTAGCCGCGGTCGTCCAGGCGCTCGCCGTGCCCGCTCTGCAGCGAGTCCAGGAACTCCTCCGTCTCCACGATCCGGTCCGCGCCGGCCAGCGCGTGCACCCCCGTGCGCCCGGCGGCCGGCCGCTCCTCCATGGTGCCCACCATCCCCGCGAACTGCCGGCGGAACTCGCCCAGGCGCGGGTCGTCGGGCATCACGAACAATTCCTCGGTGGTGTGCGGCACCCCGGCCGCCGCCTCCACCCGGTGCGCGGCCACGCCGGCGGCGGGGACGAGGGACGAGACCTGGTCCTGCACCACCCACGCGGTCAGCGTCCGCCCGCGGAGATCGGGGTGGAGCGACTGCGTCTGGTCCTTGTCGGCCGAGCGGAAGGCGTACTCGCGCCCGTTGTCCGCGCGGAAGCGCAGCGAGTGCGTCTGCAGCCCGCCCCCCGTCTCGGTGGGCGTCAGCCCGCCCGCGTACGTCCCCAGGTCCAGCACGGGGATGGTGGCGGGCGCGGTCCACAGGTCGCGCCAGGTGGAGCCCAGCAGCCAGCGGTGCACCCCGCCGGCCCGGTAGCGCGGCCCCGCGGCCACGACGGTGTCGGAAGAGCGCTGCGAAGCGAGCGCCGCGGGCCCGGCGAGCCACGCGGCGGCGAGAACGGCGTACGCGGTGGAGCGATGAATCACGGACGGGCTCCCGCGGGGGGCGGCGGTGGGGGCGCCGGCCGGGGTGGAGGCGTGGTGACGGGCGTGGGCGACGACGGGGCCACCGGGGCCGGCGGCGGCGCGGCCGGCGCCACCGGCGCGGGGCGCGGCACCTGCCCCGCCGGCGTGGGCGTGGTGGGCCCGGAGTTCTCGGCCGCGTGCGGCGTGGTGGGCGCGCCCTGCGACTCGGGCACCAGCGGCGGCACGTCCAGCCACATCGAGTAGTCCTCGCGGAAGGTGCCGTCGGGGTTCACGATGCGGTACGCCATGCGCACCCGGCCGTCGCGCAGGAAGGCCATCGTCACCCACCCGCTCACCCGCCGCGCGTACAGGGTCCCGGAAATGGCGCGCGTCTGCGTGGTGTGGTTGTAGATCCCCGCGCCGCTCACCACCTGGTACTTGGCCCCCACGCCGCGCAGCAGCTGCAGGTTGTGCTCGTGCCCGGCCGCGTGCACCAGCGGCGCGTTGGGCTGGTAGGCGCGCGAGAGCGCGGTGATCATGGTGCGGTACTCGCGCCCGCTCACGTCCTGCCGCGCGAAGGCGCCCGCCTGCCGCGCCCACGGGTGGAAGGGGAAGAGGTAGGTGGGCCAGTCGAAGTAGCCGCCGTGCTGCCCGCCGGAGACCAGGGGATGATGGCTGACGACCACGGTGCGCCGCTGCCCCGCCGAGCCCAGGTCGGCGCGCAGCGAGTCCACGATCTCCTCCTCGGTCCTGGCCCGGCACTCGCTGGTGGCGCCGAACGGGCGCGGAAAGCCCTCCTGCAGCCACCACTGGGTGTCGAGGATGATGAGGCGCAGGTAGTTGCCGAAGTCCAGCGAAACGGGGCCGGGGCAGCCGTCGGCGGGAAGGAACTGCACCAGCCCGCGGCCGTGCGCGTTCACGTAGCGCGCCTGCGTGCGCACCGCCTCCAGCCCGCCGGCGGTGCCGGTGGCCCAGTCGTGGTTGCCGGGGATCATGATCCCGTGCACGCCCTGCGAGATCAGCGGCGCCAGCTGGTCGTTGATGATGCGCTCGTTCTCGCGCCGCTCGGCGGCGGTGCTGTCCAGCACCATCCCGCGCGGATACACGTTGTCGCCCAGGAACACCACGAACGAGTGCTTGGGGTCGTACGACAGCTCGGTGCGCAGCGCCTTCATCACCGGCTCGCCGCCGGGCGCGGGAAGCCCCGCGTCGCCCACCAGCACCAGGCGCAGCTCCACCGTGTCGGTCTCGGCCACGTTGGGGATCAGCCGCCCGAGCCCCTTCACGTAGCGGAAGCACCCGGCCATCATCAGCACCGCCGCGCACAGGAACGCGGCGGCCAGCGCACGTCTCGCCTCCCTCATCTCCATCCCCGTTGTCGTTCTTCCGACCGTATCGGCCCGGACTCGCGGACGCACCCGCCGCCATCGCCGGACCCCGCCGATGGCGGCGCATCCCGCGTCCCCGCGTCCTCGCGCCATCCGTTCACACGAGAGTCGCGTGCCGCCACGGATTCACGCGGCGGCGCGCGGCCTCCTCCATCTCCCCATCAGTCCTTGCCGCGCTTGCCGCTGTTCTTGGTGCGCTTGCGCTGGCGGGTACGCATGGGAAAGAACTCGGCGGCCTCCACCTGCACGCTCCAGCGCTCGTCCAGCGCGCCCACCAGGTCCGGCGGGGTGATCCCCTTCTTCATGCGCACGAGGTATTCCAGCGTGTGCACGGTGCCGCGCGGCACCACATCCACCAGGCGCCAGTCGCGCGCCAGGTCGGCCAGCGCCTCCTGCACGGTGTTGCGCGCGGTGTCGGGCTCGGAGCTGTGCACCAGCAGCACGCCGTCGGTGCGCATGTCGCCGTCGGCGGCCAGCATGCGCCGCCGCACCGCCCGCTGCTGCGACGGCTCCTCGGCCACCAGCAGCGCGGGGTCGCCCACCGACAGCACCCCCGTGCGCCCGAAGCTGCCGCTGTAGATGGAGCCCACGTTGAACTTCCAGACGGTCAGCACCACGAAGTTGAAGGCGATGGAGATGGCCAGCGCCACGTCCAGCGCCTGCACCCCCGCCGACAGGCCGATGGCGATGACCAGGAAGATGTAGACGGCGTCGCGCGGGTCCTTCAGCGTGTTGCGGAAGCGCACCGCGGCCACGATCCCGGCCAGCGAGAAGGCCAGCGCCAGCGAGTTCTTCACCACCATCGAGGTGCCGGCCACCACGATGGGCAGGATGATGACCGAGGCCACCAGCGCCGGGTCGTAGCGGAAGCGCTTGGTCAGCATGTACACCCAGGCCACCGGCACCACCAGCAGCAGCGCCCCGGCGATCACCAGCAGTGTGGTGAGGATGCGGTGCAGCGCCTCGTCCAGCGACAGCTTGCGCCCCAGCTCGGCGGTGATGGGGCCGGCGGTCATCAGCCCGCCCTCGCGCGGCGGCAGCAGCGTGGGCGCCACCAGCGCGTCGCGGATGGCGGGCACGAAGTACACGAGCGACGCCATGATCGCGATCAGCAGGACGTAGTACACGGCCAGCCGCAGGTACGGGCGGCTGCGCGCCTCGAAGATGCGCTCCAGCACCGTGCGCCTGGGGCCCTTTCCGCGCGGCGGCATGCGGATGGCGCCCCCCGGCTGCGGCGCGGCGTACGGGCCGCCGGCCGCGGGGGCGAGCAGCGTTTCGGACTCGCCGGGCGGAATCACCGGCTCGGCCCCCTCGTGGTTGTCCCTGGCCATCCCGGGTTCTTCTGGAAGGAGATTTCGTGGCAGCTGCGTGGGATTTGCCGGCCCGCCTACAAGCACGAAGCGCGCCGCGGCCCTGTCCCGCGCAGGGGGAAGATGCGGAGACGGCTGATGGTCTCCGTGGGGAAGCGTATCGCCTCGAGCGGATCGCCCCGCGCCCGTCCCGGCGATCATGCGCTTGCGACGATGCCACACGGTACGTGCAAGTACGGAAGTACGAAAGTACGAGAGTACGGAAGAAGAAAAGGAAAGGGCTCGCACGGAGGGAACGGAGGGAGCGGAGAATCTCCTCCGTTCCCTCCGCTTCCTCCGTGTGAGCCCGATCTTTTGGGGGGATGGAGATCAGACCGGCGCCAGCTCGTCGCCGGTGTTGATGGTGCCGCCCTGGAGGATCTCGGCGCGCAGGCCGCCGCGCTCGTGCAGGTCGCGGACGACGCCGCGCCAGGTGAGGCGGCCCAGGTGCGTGCACGGGTCGCAGCGCTCGATGCCGCGCAGGACCACGCCGCCCACGCGGAAGGTGCGGCCGACCAGCGCGTTCAGCCGCACGCCGCGGGTGACCACGTTGCGGCGCGCGTCCGCGGCGCCGAAGTCGCGGCCGGTGGCGCGCACGGCGTCGATCGCCTCGGCCTCGATCAGCGTCACCTGCCGCTCGGGGCGGTACTTCGCGGACGGCGCCGCCCTGCGCCCGAAGTTGCGGTCGCCCTCCAGCCCCATCCCCGCGACGGCGCGCACGCTCTCCACCCGCGCCCGCGGCGTCCCGCGCGCCCCTGCGGCGATCCAGATCTCCTCGACACGCCCGGAGAGATGTGCATCGTCCGCTACCTCTTCGTCGAACAGGCCGAGGGTCGTTCCGTGATCCATCATCCTCTCCATCCCGGTCTCTTCATCTCCCCCAACCCAAGATAACAGCCCTCACGCGGAGACGCGGAGACGCAGAGAACTCATCGCACACCTCCGCGCCTCCGCGTCTCCGCGTGAGATCCAGCGAAAGCATGGCGCCCGAGCCGAAGCCGGCCCGGGCGCAATTCCAAACGTACTTCCGTACTCCCGTACTTTCGTACTTCCTACTGCGACCCTGCTGAATCCGACGTCGCCGCCGTCGCGCGCGGCGTGTTGGCCATCGCCCCCGGCTCCTGCCGCGAGAACTGGGTGACGATGGTCCAGTCGCCCGCCCAGTCGCGGCGCAGGACGACCACGTCGGTGCCCAGGTACGGGCGGTCCGCCGCGCCCTCCTTCACCGCGTAGCTCACCTGCACCGTGGCGAAGGCCAGGTCGCCCGCCGCCTTGAACTCCACGATCTGCGTGCGCAGCGGCTCGGCGTTCGGCAGCAGCCGCGCGAAGTGCTCGCGCACGGCGTCGCGGCCGGTCAGCATTCCGCCCTCGGCCGGGTAGACCGTGGCGTTGCCGGCGTAGAGGCCGGACAGCGCGCGCAGGTCGCGGCTTCCCCACGCGGACTCGTACTCGGCCAGCAGCGCGCCCACCTTCTCGCGCGCCTCGGCGATGAACTGGCGGCGCGCGTCGCCGGCCGACGAGCCGCCCATGCCGTACAGGTCGCGCTGCGCCGACGCGGGCCGCGCGGCGCAGGCGAGGGCGAGCACGGCCGCCGACGCGGCGATCCAGCGGCTTCCAGGCGAGATGGACATCGGGCGAGCGGGAGATTCGGACGGATTACGGGCCGGGCGCGGGACGACGGCGGAAGCGGCCTTCTACCGCGCCCGCCGCCACCGGTTCCCACGGTGATAGCCGAGAACGCGCGGCGGCGGGCGATCCGGACACGGCGACGCGAATCTGTTCAGGCGCCCGGCCGCAGGCTACCGTATCCGTGCCCGCCGCTCGTCTCCCGTCCCATCCCCGCCCCAAGGCCATCTCCATGCGCCCACGCGTCATCCAGATCAACATCACCGGCCGCGCCATCGCCATGCTGCTGGCGGCACTGGCGCTGGTGTGGCTGGTCGTCGGCTTCAGCAAGATCCTGTTCATCCTCTTCCTGGCCATCCTGCTGGCCGTGGGAATCGACCCGCTGGTGGACCGGATGGAGCGGTGGAAGCTCCCCCGCTCGCTGGCCATCTTCCTCGTGTACCTGGGGATCATGGCGGTGCTGGTGGCCGCGGTCGCCCTGCTGGTTCCCGTACTGGTGGAGGAGAGCAGCCAGCTGGCCGACAGCCTGCCGAAGATCGCGCAGCAGGTGGGCGACCTGGCCGGGAGCGGCACGATCAGCATTCCCGGCGTGGGGCACGTCTCCACCGCCGAGATGGGGCACCGGCTGGGCGGCGAGGTGGGGTCGATCGTGGCCAGCGTGCCGCGGCTGCTGGTGGGGGTGGGGAAGGCGGTGACGGGGGTGCTGGTGAGCGCGCTGCTGGTGCTGGTGGTGGGCTTCTTCCTGAGCGCCGACGCCAACTTCGCCCCGCGCTTCCTGGGGCGCTTCTTCTCGCCGCGGGTGCGGCCCACGGTGGCGGAGCTGTCGCGCGAGATCAGCGGGCGGCTGGGGCACTGGGTGCGCGCGCAGCTGCTGGTGGGCGCGTTCTTCGGCACGGCGTTCGGGGTGGGGCTCTGGCTGCTGGGCGTGCCCTTCGCGCTGTCGCTGGGCGTGGCCGGCGCGGTGCTGGAGCTGATTCCCTACGTGGGCGGCGTGACGGTGACGGCCATCGCCATGCTGGTGGCGCTCACCATCAGCCCGTGGCGCGCGCTGGCGGTGCTGGTGCTGGAGATCGTGGTGGCGAACATCGAGAGCCACGTGCTGTACCCGAAGGTCGTCGGGAACGCCGTGGGGCTGCACCCGCTCACCATCATCCTGGCGCTGTTCATCGGCGCCGAGGCCAAGGGGATCATCGGGGCGCTGGTGGCGGTGCCGGTGGCGGTGGTGCTGCAGGTGGTGTTCGACCGCTTCTACCGCTTCCACGACACCGGCCAGATCATCCTCCCCGAAAGCGACCTGGTTCCGGCGGCCGAGCCGGTGGCGGTGTCGGTGACAAGCGAGGAGGAGTAGTCCAGAGTTGGGATGGTGGTTTCGCGCATCGAGGCCGGCTGACCTGCACGTCAGCCGGCCTCGCTCATGCCGGAGTATTCGCTCTGGCGTGAATCGCCAGTTTCTCTTCTACCATCGGCCGGAGGCGCTCCCACACCGCGCCGTCAACCTCGTCCGCGAGCTCCGCGATCTGCTCATCACTCAGCGAAGCCTTGCGCCGGATGTTCTCGAGGACAACCCAGTCGAGAAAGTCCGACAGCTCTTCGCGCGTGAAGAAGTCCGCGCGCATCCGCACGACGATGTCATCGCCATCGCGCGCAACACTGTACGGCTCCCCTGATGTGATCTCCATCGAAACCCTCCCGTTCGGCTACTCCCCGAAGTTGCGGCGGAAGTCGTCGGTGACCTGGCGCAGGACGCGGTCGACCGGGTCCTTGGAGCGCGGGAAGAGGACCGCGTCGGAGAGCGAGTTCAGCGCGGCGCGCACGTCGGCGAAGCGGTCGGACACGCGCAGGAACAGCTCGCCCAGCCCGTGGCGCAGCGCGATCTCGTTCCCCGCGGCGGTGCGGAAGCCGGTGGCGCCCATCGCGTCGTAGTACGAGATGGGCGGCGCGGCGCGGCGCTGCACGCGGTGGGTGATGTGGTCGGGGAACATCCCCGCCAGCCAGAGCGCGTAGTTGCCCAGGTGCACACGCAGCAGGAACTCGCGCTCGCCGCGCGCCCGCTCGATGGCGCCCAGGATGTCGACCAGGTAGGTGAACGGCTCGCCCTCGCCGCCGTCCACGCGGCCGGCGCGCCCCTGCAGCCCGAACTCCAGCAGCACGCCCGCGGTGTAGTCGGCCAGCTGCCGGTCGTGGATCTCGCGCTGCAGCAGCGCGTGGCGCACCAGCAGGTAGAACACCAGCGGCGCCGGCGCGCGGCTCAGACCGTCGCGGCGCAGCAGCTCGCGCAGCACCCCCACGTCGTCCAGCAGCGCGTCGAACCCCTCCTCGCGCAGCCGCTCCTCGCCGCCGGGGCCGGTCACCGCCAGAAGCAGTTCGGCCTCGCGCCGCCCAAAGCTCGCCCGTACGTTCGGCTTGATCATCGCGTGCCTCCAGGGGGACGTTCGCCTCTCGATCTACCCTTGCTATACCGGCCGGCGCGCACCGGATGTTCCCGGCGGCGGCCACCTGCATCCGCATGTTTGCAGGAGGAATGCCGCCGTACGTCGCATCTCCATCGCCATCCGTGGAGACATCGGCGCGGCCGGGCGCGTTTACTACGTCTACGAAGGAACCGGGCTTGCATCGCCGCGCGGGCGGACCCGTGGAACGGAGATCGAATCCCCATGAAGCTCCCCCTGCCCGGATCCTGGCGTCCGTACCTGGACGCGGAGACGGAGAAGCCGTACTTCGGCAAGCTGTGCGAGTTCGTGGAGCGCGAGCGGCGGACGCGGGAGGTGTATCCGCCGGAAGAGGAAGTGTTCGCGGCGCTGGAGCTTACGCCGTACGAGCGGGTGAAGG
Source organism: Longimicrobium sp. (assembly GCF_035474595.1). NCBI lineage: Bacteria > Pseudomonadati > Gemmatimonadota > Longimicrobiia > Longimicrobiales > Longimicrobiaceae > Longimicrobium > Longimicrobium sp. The sequence continues at coordinate 48,621 of NZ_DATIND010000047.1, read as the reverse complement.
TGATGATCCTGGGGCAGGACCCGTATCACGGCCCGGGGCAGGCGCACGGGCTGGCGTTCTCGGTGCGGCCGGGGGTCACGCCGCCGCCGTCGCTGCGCAACCTGCTGCGCGAGCTGAAGGACGACGCGGGGTGCCCCGTTCCCGACAACGGTGACCTGATCCCGTGGGCAAGGCAAGGGGTGCTGCTGCTGAACGCGGTGCTGACCGTGCGCGCCGGCGAGCCCAACTCGCACAAGGGCAAGGGGTGGGAGACGTTCACCGACGCCGTGATCCGCGCCGTGAACGAGCGCCCGGAGCCGGTGGTGTTCGTGCTGTGGGGCGGCTACGCGGGAAAGAAGGAGGCGCTGATCGACGCCGGCCGGCACACGGTGCTGAAGTCGGCGCACCCATCCCCGCTCTCGGCGAAGCGGGGCTTCTTCGGCAGCCGCCCGTTCACCAGGATCAACGCGGCGCTAGAGAAGGCCGGTCAGGCGCCGGTCGACTGGTGCCTGCCGGACCTCGGGCGGTAGCGCGGCGATCCGCAGCGCGGGAATGGCGCGCCGCTTCTCGGGCGATGGGTGGCGGAGCGGGGCGGCCGGGGCGGCGCGGCGGCCGTACCAGATGCGCGCGCGGCGATGCAGGGGGAGCTGGGCGTTCATGGGGTCCTCGCGGGCTGGCGTGAGCGCTATCGACCGTTCGCCGCAACCCACGCGCCACCGCGAGCACTCCGCGTCCACATCCGTATCTCCCCATCCCAAGCCGCTTTCTACGTCGGGGGAGATGACGATCCATCCCGTCCGCCCGCGCGGATGCGGCACCGCAGGTACAGGTGAGGCAAAGAATTCCATCTCCGAGGAGATGGGTATCACACTTCCCGATCACCCCTTTTCACACAGAGACACAGAGGACCGGAGACGCGCCGTACTCACCGTTTGCCGTAGTTCTCTGTGCCTCGTGTCTCCGTGTGATGATGTTTGCGGTTCTATCCCCCGAACCCGCAGCTCGTCCGCACCCACCTGACGACCGCGTGCTGCAGCTCGATGCGGCGGTCGGAGAAGGAGTGGTCGGTGTGCCAGACGTCGGCGGTGAGGCGCGCGCCGGCCTGGCGGAGGGCGGCGGCGGTGGCGGCGTGGGTGGGGTTGTGGTCGTTGTCCAGCAGCAGCAGCGCGCGCCCGGCCAGGCGCGGCGCGTTGGCGGCCACGGTCCAGCGCGGCCCGTTCGCCTTCAGGCTGGCGATCAATTCCGCCGCGTCGGCGTGCAGCGGCGCGCCGGGCTCGGTCAGCCAGCGCGTGTACTGCGTGAACTCCGTCTCGACCGCGGGGCTGGCGTTCATCCCCACGCCGATCTGCGCCATGTCGCCCAGCTCCAGCGCGCCCGCGCAGGAGATGGTGCTGTCCGCCGCAGCGGCGAGCATGGCCAGCCACGCGCCCATGCTGTGGCCGACGAGCGCGACACGGCGCGGGTCCGCGCGGTACTTGCGCGCACTGCCGGTATCGCGCACGAAGCGCACGGCGGCGGCCACGTCCTCCTGCGCGCCCGCGAACGAGAAGGTGCCGCCGCTTCCCCAGCTGCCGCGGTAGTCGAAGAAGAGCACGTTCACCCCAGCGCGCCGCAGCGCCTGCGCCAGGTCCAGGTTGCGCTCGTTCCCCGGGTAGCCGTGCAGCAGGACCACGGTGGGGTGCGGCCCGCGCCCCGCGGCGACGTACATCAGCCCGTTCATCCGCGCGCCGCCGCTGGTGAACGCCAGCTCCTCCACCGACGCGGGCGCCGCCGAGTCCCGCGCCGGGTCCATCGTCACCGGATCGAACGCCTGCGCCGTCGCCGTCTTCCCCATCGCCATCAGGGAAACGCCGAGTACGAGCGGCCGCACGCCTTTCATCATCTTGAAGATTCTCACGCGGTGCCTCCGTAAGGATGGAAGGAGATTGGACGACGTGGGAGGAACGAGGAGGATGATTCACCCAAGCTATCGGCGACCATCCCCTGGACGCGAGCGAGGAGGTGCGGGATCGGGAGATCGCATCGGTGCGCGCCCTCCGCCTCGCGCCCTCTCCGGCCGGCTCAGGCCGTCCACCTCTCCCGTACCGGGAGAGGTAGCTCCCACGCCTTCCCGGCACTCCGGAAACATTAGCGCGACCTGAGGTTGCAGGCCGCGCCGCGGCTGGACAGCCCCCCTCGCCCGGGACGGGAGAGGGCGAGCGCTCTGAGGCGCGGGGAGAGGGCGGCGCCGATGCATCCGAAGCGCATCGCCACTGCCGGAGCCGTGGCACTCTCGCACCTTTGCACTCTCGCACTTTCGCACCCGTATCGCGCCGTGTCAGAACTCCGAACGACCGTCCGTTAGAAATATGAAGGGCCGCGCGCCGCGGGAGAGGACGCGCGGCCGGGAACACCGGCCGGTTTGATGCGGTACGGCTTGGTGAGGGAGCGACCGCAGGCGCTCCCGCTTCTCCCCCGGGCGTCCGTCGTGGGCGCCCAACGCGAACGGCCGCACCATCGCCCTGGAGGAGCCATGTTCAACGTCGTCACCGATCGCCGCAAGCGCAGCGTGTGGACCCCGCGCACGGTGGCCCTCTCGGCCGGCGCGCATCTGCTGCTCCTCGGCGTCTTCGTGACCGCGGCGGAGAGCACGCCCGCGAAGCCGGCACCTCCCGGAGTGATCGAGTTCCCGATCGGCGACGAGCCCAGGCCGGAGCCGAAGCCGGTGACGCCGCAGCCCAGGCCGGACGAGCCGCAGCCGAAGAAGGGCGATTTCGTCTCCCCCAAGCCGCCGCCGGCCGTCCCGGACGGGGTCACCAAGCCCGATCCGGACGACACGCCGCTCCACGACGCCGACGTCCGCGGCCTGGGCATCGAGGGCGACGTGATCGGCAAGCCCGATCCTGCCGGGCCGGCCACGACGACCACCACGACGACGGGGCCCACCGAGGTGTTCCCATATTTCGGCGGCGGCGACGACGTGATCGAGGCGAAGGACGCCACGGTGCTGCCGCACCTGGCCAACGAGCGCGACGCGCAGCGGATGCTGCAGCGCGCCTACCCGCCGCAGTTGCGCGACGCGGGTGTCTCGGGGCAGGCGACGGTGGTGGTGATCATCGACCGGAACGGCAACGTGGAGCCGGGGAGCGTCCGGGTGCAGGAGGCCTCGCACCCCGCGTTCGAGGAAGCCGCCCGGCGGGCGGTGGAGCGGTTCCACTTCACCCCCGCCGAGCTGAACGGGCAGACCGTGTCGGTCGTCATCGCGCTCCCGATTCACTGGGAATTGCAGCACTGATCTGCTCGTTCCGGGCAGCAGACAAACACTTACTGGTTCTGAAGATGAAGGGGTCCGGCATCGCGCCGGACCTCTTCGTATTTTTACGAACTTCTTCGTCAGAACCGGAGGTCGCGGATCGTTCGATACATGGAGGGCCACGCGGCGGAAAGCGCGCGGGCTGAACACCGGCGGTGCCGGTGGGGGGTGACTGCAGGCGCTCCCGCTTCTCCGGGCGTCCATCCACGGCGCCCAGCGCGAACGGCCCCGCACGGGGCCACCCACCGGGCCGGGCGAGCGGCCCGCACCATCGCTCTGGAGGAGCCCCATGTTCAACGTCGTCACCAACCGCCGCAAGCGCAGCATCTGGACCCCGCGCACGGTGGCCGTCTCGGTCGGCGCGCACCTGCTGCTGCTGGCCGCGTTCGTCACCGCCGCAGAGAGCACGCCGCCCGAGACCCGCGAGCGCATCGTCGACCTGCGGCTCCCCGACGCGGCGCGACCGAAGCCCGCGCCGAAGCCCGTGACCCCGCCGCCGCCCGCGCCCGACCGCCCCCAGCCCGTGAAGGGCCGCGTGGTCACCGAGCGGCCGCCGGAGACGGTGCCGACCCGGATCCTGCCGCCGAACCCCAACCAGGCGCCCACCGTCCCCACCGGCGGCGACGGGCCCGAGGGCGACGTCGAGGGCACGCCCGATTCCACGCACACGGGGCCGCTGACGGGCAACACCGATCCGCAGCCCGCGCCCGGTGACGGTCACCCGTACACGCCGGAAGAGGTGTCGGTGCTGCCGCGGCTGGCCAACGAGCGCGAGGCCCAGCGGCTGCTGCAGCGCGCGTATCCGCCGCTGCTGCGCGACGCGGGCATCACCGGCCAGGCCACGGTGATCGTGGTCATCGACGAGAACGGCAACGTGGAGCCGGGAAGCGTCCGCGTTCAGGACGCCACGAACCCCGCGTTCGAGGAAGCGGCCAGGCGCGTGGTGGAGAAATTCCACTTCTCCCCCGCCCGGCTGAACGGCCAGAAGGTCTCGGTCGTCATCGCCCTGCCGATCCACTGGGAGCTGCAGCGGTGACGGAAGTGCGGAAGTGCGGAAGTGCGGAAGTGCGGAAGTGCGTGAGTGCGTGAGTGCGTGAGTGCGGAAGTGCGTGAGTGCGTGATCAGTACGAAAGTACGAGAGTACGGAAGTACGGAACTGCAGGTTGGGGATGGAGATGCGAGGGGCCCGGCGCGCGTGCCGGGCCCCTTCGTCGTGTGCGGGGTGCGTGCGGAGATGCGTGTAGGGGTGCGGTGCGAGACGATGCGGATCGGTGCGGTGGAGATCCGGAGATGCGGAGGTGCAGATGCCGAAAATGCGAGTGAACTCGCGGCTACAACGGCACGCAGTCCGCCTTCGCGGACTCCACATCTGCGTGGAGCCAGCGGCGGCGCGTTTCACCTATTCTCGCACTCTCGCACTCTCGCACTTTTCATCACGCCCTGTCGTACTTCCGTACTTTCGTACTCCGCCGAAGGCGGCGAAGACATCGCCGTGCGGGCGATGGTGGCGCCCAGAATGAGGATGCCGCCGGCGATGGACCAGATGCCCGGGCGCTCGCCGTGGACCAGCCACGCCCAGAACGGGTTCAGCGCGGGCTCCAGCAGCAGCAGCGTGCTCGCCTCCAGCGCGGGAACGTGGCGGATCCCCGAGCCCAGCAGCAGGTACGCCACCCCGATCTGGAAGGTGCCCAGGTACGCGATCACCGCCCAGTCCACCGGCGCGGCGTGCGCGGGAAGCGCCATCGGCAGGCACGCCAGGAAGGCGATCGCGTTCCCCGCCACGATCGTCGGCAGCGTGTTGCCGTCGCTGGCACCGCCGCGGTTGCCCATCCACCGCAGCCCCATGATCGTCGCCGCCCAGAACACACCGCTGAGCAGCGCCAGCAGGTCGCCGGTGCGCGGGTCGGGCGCGGTGGCGGCGGCGGGCGGCCGCTCGACGAAGAAGAGCAGCATCCCCAGCGCCACCACCGCCATGAACCCCACGTCGCGCGGGCGGATGCGCTCGCGCAGCAGCAGCGGGCTCAGCAGCAGCACGTACAGCGGCGCGGTGGACTGCAGGAAGATGGTGTTCGCCGCGGTCGTCAGCTTGTTGGCGGCCACGAACAGCGTCAGCGTGGCCGCGTACGCGATGCCGACGGGGACCACGTGCCAGCTCCACCCGCGCCGCGCCTGACGCGCCACCAGGTACACCGTGAGCGCCGCCACCCCCGAGCGAAAGCTGGCCACCTGCCAACTCGTCAGCGTCGTGGCCTTGATCGCGGCGCCGCCGGTGGAAAAGAGCAGCGCGGCGCCCAGGATCTCCAGGCGGTGCCGGGCGGAAGCCACGTCGGGATCGCGGGATTGCGGGAGATGGAGGGCGATTCGGGCGCGCTGAGGATGCCGCCGCGGCACCGATGCGGCAACCCCCGGCACGCATGCTGCACCCGTCCGCGCGCTCGCTCGTGAAGGTTGGACGAACCCGAGGCAGAGGGAGGGACGATGGCGACGAACGATGCCCCGCACGGGGCCGAGAGCGTGCCCACGGAAAAGAAGCTCGACGACCTGTACGCCCTGATCGACGGCATCTCGGTGGCGATGTTCACCACGCGCCGGCCCGACGGGCAGCTGGTTTCGCGGCCCATGCAGACGCAGGACCGCAACGGCGCGGCGGACTTCTGGTTCGTGACCGACGCCGGCGACCACAAGCTGGACGAGCTGGAGCACGACCCGCACGTGAACCTGGCCTACTACCGCGACCGCACGCGCGAGTGGGTGTCGGTGAGCGGCACCGCGCGCATCTCGCGGGACCGCGAGCAGATCCGCCGCCTGTACAAGCCGGACTGGAAGGCGTGGTTCGCCGACGAGGGCGGCGAGCGCGACGGCAGCCCCGACGACCCGCGCATCACCCTGCTGCTGGTGGACGCCGAGTCGGTGGTCTACATGAAAAGCGACACGCCGCGCCCCGTCGTCCTCTTCGAGGTGATGAAGGGGATCGTCACCGGCAAGCAGCCCGACGTAGGCTCCATCCGCGTCGTCAGCTCCGGCGAGATGCACGGCGCGCGCTGACACGGGCGCGGGCGCGCGGCACTGCTGGATCTCACGCGGAGACGCGGAGGCGCGGAGAACTCACCGCTCGCACGGAGTTCCCTGCGTCTCCGCGTGAGACATTCAGCTGTTATTGCCGGGGAGGATGAAAACGGCGGCCGCGCACAAGCGTGGCCGCCGCACCGAATTGAAGTCCGCGAAGGCGGACTGCGTGCCGTTGTAGCCGCCACTTCAGTGGCATTTTCCCCCACACCGGCGACGATCCATCGCGACGATCCATCACGACAAATCCGCCACGACAATCCGTCACGTCGATCGTCACGACCGCTCCAGCAGCGCCTTCGCCACATCCAGCAGCATCAGCGGGGGGCACGGTTTGACGAGGTAGCGGGCGACGCCCTCGGCCACCAGCAGCTCGCGGTCGGCCTCGCCCAGGATGGTGCTGAGCGCGACGAGGGGGACGGAGGCAGTGGCGGAATCGCGGCGGAACGCGCGGAAGGCGTCCAGGCTGCGGGCGCGCGGGGGAGAGAACTCCAGCACGATCAGGTCGGGCCGCCGTGCACGCGCCAGCCTCAGCCCCTCGTCGGCATGCGACGCGGCCGCCACCGCGAAGCCCGAATGCTCGAGGATCGTGGTGTAGATGGCGCGGCTGTCCTCGTGCGAATCCACGAGGAGCACGAGTTTGGCGGGCACCTTGGGGCGTGGCGGGTGAAAGGGTAAGGAATGACAAGATGTCCCACCCCCGCCCGCCAAACAAGAGTTTTATCCCGCCGTTTCTGCCGGTGTCCGAAAATCCCCTACACGCTCACGAGCCCGGCGGCACGCGCATGGAGATGAGCGTCTCGAACCCGCTCTCCTCCGCGATCTCCAGCACGTACTTCTCGTCGGCCGGCTTGCGGAGCCAGGGGAAGGGGAGGACGGGAACGGGGGCGAGGAGATCCGCCAGCGTCTCCAGGTTCGTACTTTCGGCGATCCCCGGCGGCTCGGGATCGAGGGTGTTCAGCACCACGCCGCGGACGCGCAGCCCGGCGTCGTGCGCGGCGCGGACGGTGAGCAGGGTGTGGTTGATCACCCCCAGCCGGTTCCCCGCCACCACCACCAGGTCCAGGTCCCACTGCACGAACAGCCCGTCGTACGCCACGTCGCGGGTGAGAGGGACGAGGAGCCCGCCCGCGCCCTCCACCACGATGGCGTCGCGCCCGTCGCAGAGCTGGCGGAAGGCGGAGTCCAGCACGTCCAGGTCCACCCGGGTGCCGCCGCGCGCGCTGGCCACCCACGGCGCCAGCGGCTCCTTCAGCAGCAGCGGGCGGACCGTCTCCAGCGGGTCCTCGCCGCCGGCGGCGTCGCGCAGGCGGTGGGCGTCGCCGCGCGGATCCTCGGGGCTCACGCCCGTCTCCACCGGCTTCATCGCCGCCACGCGCAGGCCGCGGGCGCGCATCAGCCGCAGCAGCACGGTGGCCACGAGCGTCTTCCCCACGCCGGTGTCGGTGCCGGTTATCCCCAGGCGGATCATCGCGTCTCCAGAAATCTGCCGATCACCCGATATACGTTGTGCACTTCGGACGCCGTGGCGCAATAGGGAGGCATCAGGTACACCGTGTTCCCCAGCGGCCGCAGCAGCACGCCCTCGCCCCGCGCGTACGCCGCCAGCTCGCGCCCCACCGGCTCCAGATACCCCGCCCCCCCCGCTTCGGTCTCGAACGCGGCCACCGTCCCCAGCACCCGCGGCGCGCGGACCCGCGGGTGCGAGGCCAGCGCATCGAGCGCGCCGCGGTGCGCCCGCTCGATCTCCCCCCGCCGCGCGGTGCAACCGTCGTCGAGCAGGAGATGGAGCGAGGCGCGGGCAGCGGCGCAGGCAAGCGGGTTGCCGGTGAACGAGTGGCCGTGGAAGAAGGTGTGGCGCCGGTCGCCGCTCACGAACGCCTGGAAGATCTCCTCGCGCGCGGCGGTCACGCCCAGCGGCATGAACCCGCCGGTGACGCCCTTCGACAGGCACATCAGGTCGGGGGAGATGCCGGCGCGATCGCACGCCCAGAGCGGCCCCGTGCGCCCGAACCCCGTCGCCACCTCGTCGGCGATCAGCAGCACCCCCGCGTCCGCGGTGCGCTGGCGGATGGCCCGCAGCGTGTCCTCGCTCCAGACGCGCATCCCCCCGGCGGCCAGCAGCAGCGGCTCGACGATGACGGCGGCGAGCTCGTTCCCCCGCTCGTCCAGCAGCCGGTCCAGCGCGGCGACCGTATCCCCCTCCGTGGGGTCGGGAAGGCGCGCGGTCTCGAACAGGTGGTCCTCGAACGCCTCGGTGAAGACGCTGCGGCCGCTGGCGCTCATCGCGCCGAAGGTGTCGCCGTGGTAGGCGTGCTCCAGCGCGGCCACGAGCGGGCGGCGCTGGCCGCGGAGGCGCCAGTGCTGCAGCGCCATCTTCACCGCGACCTCCACCGCGGTGGAGCCGTCGTCGGAGTAGAAGACGCGCGTGAGCCCGGCCGGGAGCACCGCCGCCAGCTCCGCGGCCAGGCGCGCGCCCGGCTCGTGCGCGAACCCGGCGAAGATCACCTGCTCCAGCACCCGCGCCTGCTCGGCGATGGCCGCGGCGATGGCCGGGTGCGCATGGCCGTGGAGCGTGACCCACCACGACGAGATGGCGTCCAGCAGCCGCGTGCCGTCCGCCAGGTGGAGGTATGCGCCCTCGCCGCCGACGACGGGCGTGGCCGTGGGCGCGATGCCGTGCTGCGTGTACGGATGCCAGACGTGCGCGGTGTCCAGCGCCAGCCAGTCGGGAGACATCACCTGCCGGGGATCAGGGGGATTCGGGGCGACAACTTCGCCTCCCGATCCTCCCGCGTCCACCCCGGTGGCTCGTCGCGGCACCCGGAGGTCGCAACGTGGACGGCGGATCATCTCCAAAGGCCTACCGACGACGTCCGGTCCGCTATCGGACGCGAGCCGCCGGAAAGCCGAGACGCGCGTCCGCGGCTCCGGCGTGGTGGACACGCTCTCAACTGCGTCATCAGGTAGATCCGGCGCCAGGCAATCCATCGTGCGCGACCGCGGCGCCGACAGATTGTCGATATGGCGGCGGACGAAATCTCCGCGAGGTTCCGAGTGACGGAGGTGGGGTGCGAGGATGCGAATCGATATGTCGGAAATTTCCGACATATCAGGCCGCGACGAAAACGAGAGGTATCGCTGCGGACTCGTCCAGCGGGAAGAGAGTCGCGGACGGGCACGGCCGTCGGCCTCGTCCATCACCCCCTGATGACGCAGTTAGGAGTGTTGCGGCCGCGCTCCCGTCGTGGGTCTCGCCGCAATGCCCCACCGATCCGGATCCGATCGATCGATATGGTTGGATCAGCGGGGCGATGGGGTTGATGGAGATGGCAGCACTTCCGCGAGCGCCGCCAGCAGCCCGTCCACCTGCTCGGGCGTGTGGGCGGCGGAGAGGGTGAGGCGCAGGCGCGAGGTGCCGGGCGGCACCGTGGGCGGGCGGACGGCGCCGACCAGGAAGCCGCGCTCGAGCAGGAGGCGGCCCGCGCGCACCGTTGCCTCCGCGCCACCGGTGAGGACGGGGACGATGTGGCCGTCCGCCTCGCCGGGCGCAGGGCGGCCGAGCGCGTCCAGCCCCGCGCGCAGGCGGCGGGCGTTGGTGCGCAGGCGCTCGCGCCGCCACGGCTCCTCGCGCGCGATCCCCAGCGCCGCGAGCGATGCGGCCGCCAGCGCGGGCGGCGAGGCGGTGGTGAAGACGAACGGGCGCGCGCGGTTCATCAGCCATTCGCACAGCGTCGCCGATCCGGCCACGAACGCGCCCGCCGTCCCCAGCGCCTTGCCCAGCGTCCCCATCACCACGTCGATCCGCCCCTCCACGCCCCAGCGCTCGACCGCGCCGCGTCCGCCATCCCCCAGAACGCCGGTGCCGTGCGCGTCGTCCACGTACGTCCACGCGCCGTGGCGCCGCGCGACCTCCGCCAGCGCGTCCAGCGGGAAGAGCGCGCCGTCCATGGAGAAGACGGAATCGGCCACGATCAGCCGGCGCCGGAAGAGCCCGGCGTCCGCGCGCAGCATCGCCTCCAGCGCGCCGACGTCGCCGTGCGGGAAGACGCGGAGCGCCGCGCGGGAGAGGCGGCACCCGTCGATCAGCGAGGCGTGGTTCAGCGCGTCGGAGTAGACGGCGTCGCCGCGGCCGACGAGGGCGGGGATGGCGCCCGTGTTGGCCGCGTAGCCGGACGCGAAGAGGAGCGCGGCCGGCGCGCGTTTGAACCGCGCCAGCTCGCGCTCCAGCTCGTCGTGCAGCGGGTGATTGCCGGAGATCAGCCGCGCCGCAGCAGCCCCGGTGCCCGCGTCGCGCAGCGCCCGCGCCGCCGCCTCGGCGATGCGCGGGTCGGAGGCGAGGCCCAGGTAGTCGTTCGAGGAGAAGTCCACCGCGGCGCGGCCGTCCACCACGGCCTCGGCGCCGCGCCGATGCTCGACGCGGCGCAGCGACCGGCGCAGCCCCGCCCGCTCCATCTCCGCCAGCTCGCCTCGCAGCACATCGTCCAGCGACGTCGCGTCCGCGGCGGGCGGGGCGGCGGAGACCTCGGGTAGCGCGCTGTCGATCACTGCCGCAGGTCGGAACGTCCCGGCAGCGTTCCCAGGCAGCGGTCGTCCACCACCGGCGGCCGCGGAGCGTTCACGCGCCGGTCCCCGCGCACGGGCGTGTTCACCAGCACCGGCGGCATGCGCGCGCGCCGCCCCATCACCAGCGCGCGCAGCCCGCCCCATACCGCGCCGATCCCGGCGCCCACCGCGGCCGCCTCACCCGGCGAGTCCGAGGGCGCGCACTCCGGCGTGGCCTGCGTGGCCACCACCCCGAGCACCGCCCCGGCCAGCGCGCCCTCGCCCGCGGCGGCCAGCACGTCGCCGCCCCGATGCCCGGTCATCGACGTGGCGTCGGGACCGGCGGGGAAGCTGGGCGGCAGCGGCACGGGAACGTGCGTGGGCACGGTGTCGCGCGGCAGGGGCACCGCCTGCGCAGCCAGCGCGACGGGCGCGGCGGGCGCGAGCGACAGGGCGCACACAAGGATGATCTTCTTCATCTCTCACCTCCTGGGGGGAAGATGCATCCCGGCTCCGATCCGGGGCAAGACGTAGCAGTTGAGTGCGACCGGATGAAAGTGGGACCCAAACCGTGGCGCGGCGTGTACACGCGTATTACGTTGCAGGACACCCACTTCCATCATCCGGAACGTAGCAGAGGGTAACAGATGTACCAGGCGTTCGATCAGAAGACGCGTGGCGCGAAGACCGTGCTGATCGTCGAGGACCAGATCGAGATGCGGGCGATCAACGCGATGTACCTGCATCACCACGGCTACCGCGTGCTGGCCACGGACAACGGGGCGGAGGGGATCCGCGCCGCGCGCGAGGAGCATCCCGACCTGATCCTGATGGACATCTCCATGCCCGGCATGGACGGCATCCGCGCCACCGAGACGCTGAAGCTCGACCCCGAAACCGGAGCCATCCCGGTGGTCATCATCACCGCACACCGTTACGGCTCGGTGGGCAAACGCGCGATCGACGCGGGGTGCGACGGGTACCTGACCAAGCCCTGCGACCCCCGCCGCGTCCTCGAGGAAGTGCGCCGCCGCCTCGGCGAACTCGAAGTTTCCCACTGATTCTTCGCCGTCCCCAACCGACGTAACCGCCGGGTTCGGGCGTGTTCCGCGCCGGGGCGCGGAACCGGGCTGCGCGCGCCGTAGGGCACGATACGACCGTGCCCAACGGCGCCGGGCCCCCGGCGGCCTCGTCACGCCGAAGTCTCGACGCAAGCTTCCCGCATCCCCGCTGGCTGGCTGCGGCGGGGGACAAACGCGTACCGGCCCCGTCCCGAACGAGCGTTTTCCACATCCCCGACGCGAGGAACGTCGCTTCCGCCATCGCCCAACTCAGCACTCAGCACTCAGCACTCAGCACTCAGCACTCAGCACTTAAACACTCAAGCCTCCGAATCCCCCGTCCCCCACTTTCGCACTCTCGCACTCTCGCACTCCCGCACTTCCCCGGGGGCACACTCCTCGCGGAGCCGTCCGGTGACCGCTCCTGCGCACCGCCGACCCGCTTCTGATGGATCAACGCCGCATCCTGCTCATGCTTCCCGTCCTCGCCGCGCCGCTGCTGGTCTGGGGCGCCGTGCGCCTCGCCTCGCCCGAGCCGGCGAAGCCCGGCCCCGCGCCGGCGCTCGCGCCCGCCCCGACGCGCGTGCCGGCCAAGGTCGCCAACGTCCCCGTTCCGCAGGACGTGGCGGAGCTGCTGCGCGCCGGGCGCAACTGGGCCGCCGCGCGCCGTCTCCGCGAGCTCGTCCGCGCGGACTCGGCGCCGGGGCTCGTCCTCCTGGCCGCCCGCACCGAGGGCGCGTGGGGCGGGTGGAGCAACGTGCGCGGGCTGCTGAACGCCAAGCCATGGCTGGACACGCTGGAGCACGGCGAGGGGTGGTTTCTCCTCGGCCGCGCGCGCGAGGAGGCGCGCGACCTGGCGGGCGCGGCGGACGCGTACGGACGCGCGCTGCGGGCGTCGGCCGGGCGCGAGGTCCCGGAGTGGGAGGGCGTCGCGGAGCTGCGCTACGGGCTCGTCCTCCTCCGCGCCGGGCGCGTGGACGAAGGGGTGCGGGCGCTGGAGGCCGCGCGCACCCGCACCCCCGCGCTCTCCGGCTGGGCGAGCGTCCTGGCCGCCGAGGCGCTGGTGGAGCGCGGGGACACGGCGCGCATCCGCGCGCTCGTCGGCGACGGCGTAGCGGAGGCGCCGCTCCGCTCGCGGCGCGCCCGCGTCGGCGCGTACCGGGCCGCGCGCGACCCCGCCGGCGCCCGCGCGCTGGCGCTCGCCTTCCGCGCCCGCGCCACCGAGCCGGCGGAGCGCGCCGCGCTGGCAACGCTCGCCGCGCAGGCCGCGCTGGCGCAGGGCGACACCGCGGCCGCCCGTCAGGAGCTGCGCGCCGCCCTCTCCGACGCGGCGGCCGGTGTCGCGGCGGTGGACGCGGCGCGCACCCTTGCCGCGCTCCCGCGGCTGGGGGCCGACGACGATCTCGCCATCGCCCTGGCGTACGACCGCAACGGGAACCCCGGCCGCGCGGCGGACGGCTACCGCGCGTGGCTGTCGGCCGGCGGCGGCGCGCCCGCGCAGCGGCAGGACGTGCAGATGCGGATGGGGCGCGCGCTCTTCGCCGCCGGCCGCTTCGCCGAGGCCGTCGGCGCGCTCTCCACTATCGGCGACGCGCCGCCGCCGGTGGCCGCGGAGGCGTCGTACCTCGTCGGGCGGTCGCGGTACCGGACGCAGGGGCGCGCCGCCGCCATGCAGGCGTTCATGGAGACGGCGCGGCGCTTCCCCGGCCAGCCCTCGTCCGCCGACGCGCTCTGGCAGGCGGCGGACCTGGCGGGCGATGCGAACGCGGCGGGCGCGAACGCGATCCTGCGCCGCCTCGCCTCCGAGTATCCCACCTCGCCGCGCGCGGGGCAGGCGCTGATGCGCCTGGGCGGCGCGGCGCTGCTGGCGGGCGACTGGGGGGGCGCGGCGGGCGCGTACGACCAGTACCGCGCCCGCTTTCCCGCGGGCGACCTGTGGCTGCAGGCCACGTACTGGGCCGGCCGCGCCGCCGCCGCGCGCGGAGACGCCGCCGGCGCGCGCGAGCGCTGGCGCGAGGTGCGCGCCAAGGAGCCGCTGTCGTACTACTCCGTCCGCGCGGCCGAGCGCATGGGCGAGCGCTACTGGCCCATCCCCCTGGCCCCCGCCCCCGCCGACGCCCCGGCGGCGGTGGAGCGGGTGCGCGGGTGGATGGAGACGCTGGACCTGCTGCGCAAGGCCGACCTCTGGCGCGAGGCCGAGGAGGACGTCGCCCGGCGCGTGAAGGAGGCGGGGACCGACCGCGCGCTCCTCTACCCGCTCGCCGAGGCGCTGGAGGCGCGCGGCTTCGCGCCGCAGGGGATCCGCATCGGGCTGGAGGTGCGCAAGGCGGGCGCGCCGTACGACCTGCGGCTGGCGCGCATCCTCTACCCCTTCCCCTTCCGCGACATGATCGCGGCCGAGGCGCGGGAGCGCGGGGTGGACCCGTTCCTGGCGGCGGCGCTCATCCGCCAGGAGTCGTCGTTCAAGCCGCGCGCCCTTTCCCGCGCCGGGGCGATGGGGCTGATGCAGGTGATGCCGGGGACCGCCTCGGGGCTGGCCGCGGGCGCGGGGGTGGGGGGATGGAGCTCCGACCTCCTCTTCAACCCCGAGATCAACGTGCACCTGGGAACGCGCTTCCTGGCCGCGCAGATCCGCAACTACGGCGGCGACCTGCCGCTCGTCTTCGTGGCCTACAACGCGGGGCCGGGGCGCGCCAACCGCTGGCGCTCCTTCCCCGAGCACCGCGACCCGGAGCTCTTCACCGAGCGCATCCCCTTCGACGAAACGCGCGACTACGTGAAGATCCTCACCCGCAACCGCGCCATCTACCGCGGGCTGTACGGCGGGTGAAGTGCGGAAGTGCGGAAGATTCCTGAAGGCGAGGACGGTGGCGACAGCTGCGACAACGGAAGCGGGGCCGGCGCTGATCGCGCCGGCCCCGCTCGTCAGCTCCATCCGCCTCACCGTCAGTAGCTCGTCCCCGACGACACCACCTGCGGGGCGCGGGCGAGCAGCTCGGCCAGCGAGGTGCGCTCCTGGCGCCAGCCGAAGTCGTAGCCCACGTCGCCGGTGGTGCGGGCGGTGGGCTGCACCAGCATGGGGTCGACCGGCAGGCCCTTGCGGCGCACCTCGTAGTGCAGGTGCGGCGCGGTGGCCAGCCCCGTGGCGCCCACGTAGCCGATCACGTCGCCCTGGCGGACGATGGCGCCGGGGCGGACGGCGACCGACGAAAGGTGGCCGTAGCGCGTGGCGTAGCCGTTGGGGTGCGTGACCTCGATCAGGTTGCCGTATCCGCCCTTGGGCCCGCTCCAGGTGATGCTCCCGTCCGCCGCGGCGCGCACCGGCGTGCCGTACGCCGCCGCCAGGTCCACGCCCAGGTGCGGGAGCACGCGGTGCAGGATGGGGTGGAAGCGGTTGGACGCGAACGGCGACGTCACCCGCATGCTGGACAGCGGCCCCGTCCACGGCACCGGGTCGAGCGAGCGGCCCCAGTCGTCGTAGTAGCCGGGGCGGTCGCCGTGGTCGTAGAGGAACACGGTGTAGAGCGTGCCGCCCACCGCCGCCTCGGCCGCCAGCACCTGGATGGCGCGGGTGGTGCCGTCGGGCTTGCGGGTGCGCTCGTACGCCAGCCGCAGGCGCCCGCCGTTGGGCATCCCCTGCTGGTTCAGGAGGGGAAGGAAGATCTTGTCCAGGTGCCGCCCGATCATCTCGCGCTCGGGCTGCGACAGGTCGCCCGCCACGGCCTGCAGCGCGTCCGCGAACGTCCCCTTGGCGTATCCCCCGATGAACTGCGTGTCCACCACCACCGCCGGCGCCGCGCGCATCGCGGGAAGCACCGTCAGCGCGGCGTCGGCGGACTCGGGTGCGTCGGCACGCGCCCACGCGCTCACCATCCCCACCGACAGCAGCGCGATGGCGAGGGCGCCCACGAGGGGAGCGACGAAGGACAGAAGGTCGATACGGCGGCGATGCATGAGAAGGCCCGCGGTCGGATTGCCCCGGAGCGGCTGCAAGTGTCGTAGGTGTGGGGGATTCACGAAGATACACAGGATGGCGCGGAAGGGGAAGGGAGATAAGTGCGGAAGTGCGGGAGTGCGGGAGTGCGGGAGTGCGCTGGAATCGGTGAGCCGCGCGGCATCGGTGCTGGCCGGGCGCCGGTGCTCGCCGCGGAGCCCTCTCCCCGCGCCTTAGAGCGCTCGCCCTCTCCCGTACCGGGCGAGGGGGGCGGGGGCAGCATCGGCGCGGCCTGCATGATCCGGCTCGCGCTGGTGGCTTCGGTGTGGCGGAGGCCCGGACCTGCGCTGAGGGCCGGGGGGAGGGGGGCCAGCGGGGCGGGCAAGGTGCCGCCGTAGTCGCGCAAATCTCATCGAGCTACCTCTCCCGGTACGGGAGAGGTGGACGGCCTCGGCCGGCCGGAGAGGGCGCGATGCCGGCCGATGCGCACCGAAGCTCCTCCCGCACCCCGCACTCACGCACTCTCGCACTCTCGCACTCTCGCACTCTCGCACTCTCGCACTTCCGCACTTCCGCACTTCCGCACTTCCTTTCCTCCCCGTGCCAAACCGCTCCCCATCCGCTACATTGGCGCGCGTTTCCGTAACCCGTACCAACCCGTTCGAGCATGGCTGAATGAGTACCGTCACCCTTCCCTCGTCCGCCCAGTCGGTCACGGTCGACGAGCTCTGCAACTACATCGGCACCCAGGGCCGCGCGGACCAGCAGCTTGCCTGCGACTTCGCGCGGATCTTTTTCGGCCGCATCCCCCGCACGCTGCTGGAGGAGCGCTCGGTGGAGGAGCTGGCCGCCATGACGCTGGGCGCGTGGGAGTTCCTGAAGCGCGCCCGCCCCGACCAGGTGAACGCCGAGGTCACCGACCCCCGCGACGAGGGGTGGAAGGCGCCCGTCACCGTCATCCGCACCGAGGTGGGCGACCGTCCGTTCATCGTGGACACCATCCGCGAGTACCTGAACGCCGAGAACATCCCCATCCTCCACTACGTCTACCCCGTGCTGCGCGTGCAGCGGGCGGAGGACGGCGCCATCACCGCGGTGGGCACCGGCGCGGGCGGCGGCGAGGGGCTGGAGGCGCTGGGGCACGTGGAGATCCCCCACGTTCCGCGCCGCGAGCGCGCCGCCGAGATCCGCGAAGAGGTGCGCCGGCGGCTCAGCGACGTGGTGGAGGCCACACGCGACTTCGCCGCCATGGTGCGGCAGGTGGAGCGGGTGCAGGCCGCGGTGGCCGGCTACGTCCGCCGCTTTCCCGACCGCGCGCGCGAGTACGGCGAGTACCTGGAGTTCCTGGGGTGGCTGCGCGAGGGGAACTTCGTCTTCCTGGGCGCGCGCGCCTACGAGATCGCGGGCGAGGGCGAGCAGGCCGTGGTGCGGGTGGAAAAGGGGAGCGGGCTGGGGATCCTGGCCGACGAGGACCGCTCGCAGTACGCCGACCCGCAGCGCATCGGCACCATGCAGCCGGCGCTGCGCGAGCGCGTGCTGCGCGGGCCGCTGCTCATCGTCAGCAAGGCCAACCGCGAGTCCACGGTGCACCGCCTGGCGCGGATGGACTACATCGGCGTGAAGCGGCTGGACGAGCAGGGGAACGTGGTGGGCGAGTGGCGCTTCCTGGGGCTGTTCACCAGCCAGGCGTACGGCCAGAACCCCGCCGAGATCCCCATCGTGCGCCACAAGGTGCGCTCGCTGCTGGAGCAGGACGGCGCGCGCCCGGGGAGCCACGACTACAAGGAGATCATCTCCATCCTGCACGAGATGCCCAAGGAGGAGCTGTTCCAGGCCTCCACCGGGCAGCTGCGCGACGAGGTGGACGCGGTCCTTGGGCACCTGTTCAGCGACGAGGTGCGGGTGGTGCTGCGCCCCGACCCGCTGCGCAACGAGGCGGCGGTGATGGTCATCCTCCCGCGCGGGCGCTTCAGCAACCGCATCCGCAAGGAGATCGGGGCCATGCTGGAGCGGCGGCTGGGGGCCACGCTGCGTAGCTCCAACCCGGCCGGCGCGGCCGACCAGGCGCGCATCCACTACTACCTCACCGGGCGCGACGGCGCCGCGCCGGGGCAGGGCGACGTGGCGGCCACCGAGCGCGACCTTGAGGCCGGGATCGGCGAGCTCCTGCGCTCGTGGGAAGACCTGCTCGAGGAGCGGCTGGCGCACGCGGTGGACGCGGGCGAGGCGCGCCGCCTGGCGCAGGCGTACGGCCAGGTGGTGGGCGCCGACTACCGCGCGGCCAACAATCCGCTGGCCACGGTCCCCGACGTCCTGCGCATGGACGAGATGCTGCGCGCCGGCCAGACCGTCTCCCTCCTCCTCCGCCCCGCGGTGGACGGCGAGCTGGTGGCCGCCGGGGCCACCGTGCTGCGCCTGTACCTCGCGGGCGAGCGGCTGGTGCTCTCCGACTTCATGCCCATCCTGGAGGACCACGGGGTGAAGGTGCTGGAGGTCGACACCTTCGAGTTCCAGCCCAGCGACGAGCTGCCGCACCTGATGGTGTACTCGTTCCACGTGCAGACGCGCGCGGGCGAGCCCATCCCCCCGGAGCTGTTCGGCGCGCTGGCGGAAAGCCTGCTGGCCTCGCGCGCGGGCGACGCGGAGCGCGACGCCTACGCCGCCCTCACCCTCCTGGCCGGGCTGCGGTGGCGCGAGGTGGACGTGGTGCGCACCTACGCCAACTACGCCTCGCAGATCGGCGCGGTGCCCAGCCGCCTGGCCCCGGTGCGCGCCTTCACCACCCATCCCCACTTCGCGCGTCTCCTGATCGACCTCTTCCATGCGCGCCTGTCGCCGGAAAAGAAGACGACGAAGGCGGAGATGCAGGGGCTGCGGCAGACGGTGCTGGTGGAGCTGGAGAAGGTGACGTCGCTGGCCGACGACCGGGCGCTCCGGCGGCTGATGAACCTGGTGGAGGCCACGGTCCGCACCAACTACTTCCGTCACGGCGGCGCGGACCCCGTCTTCCGCTCCGGCGGCGTCCCCTACATCTCCGTGAAGGTGCGCTCGGCGGACGTGGAGGACCTGAAGAAGACGCGTCTCCTCTACGAAGTCTACGTCCACTCCGCGCGGATGGAGGGGGTGCACCTGCGCGCCGCGCCGGTCTCGCGCGGCGGCATCCGCTGGAGCGACCGCCCCGACGACTTCCGCACCGAGATCCTGGGGCTCGTCCTGACCCAGGTGGTGAAGAACGCCACCATCGTTCCCAGCGGCTCCAAGGGCGGCTTCATCAC
Source organism: Longimicrobium sp. (assembly GCF_035474595.1). Lineage (NCBI taxonomy): Bacteria > Pseudomonadati > Gemmatimonadota > Longimicrobiia > Longimicrobiales > Longimicrobiaceae > Longimicrobium > Longimicrobium sp. The sequence continues at coordinate 29,469 of NZ_DATIND010000047.1, read as the reverse complement.
CAAGCGGCAGCCGGCCGACCGCGACGCGCAGATGGAGGAGGCGCGCCAGCAGTACATGACGCTGATGCGCGGCCTGCTGGACCTCACCGACAACCTGGTCGACGGCAGGGTGGTGCCGCCGCCCGACGTGGTCCGCCACGACGGCGACGACCCGTACCTGGTGGTCGCGGCCGACAAGGGGACGGCGCACCTGTCCGACACGGCCAACGCGGTGGCGGCGGAGTACGGCTTCTGGCTGGATGACGCGTTCGCGAGCGGCGGCAGCCAGGGATACGACCACAAGGTCGAGGGGATCACCGCGCGCGGGGCGTGGGAGTGCGTGAAGCGGCACTTCCGCGAGATGGGCACGGATATCCAGACGCAGCCCTTCACCGTGGCCGGCATCGGCGACATGAGCGGCGACGTGTTCGGCAACGGGATGCTGCTGTCGCCCGTCATCCGCCTGGTGGCGGCGTTCGACCACCGGCACATCTTCATCGACCCCGACCCCGACCCGGCGCGCTCGTTCGCCGAGCGGAAGCGGATGTTCGACCTCCCCCGCTCCAGCTGGGACGACTACGACCGCTCCGTCCTTTCTCCCGGCGCCATGATCGTTCCCCGCGCCAGCAAGGAGGTGGAGCTGACGCCCGAGGCGCGCGCCGCGCTGGGGCTGGCCGACGGCGTGGGGCGGCTGGACGGCGAGGGGCTGGTGCGCGCGGTGCTGAAGGCGCCGGTGGACCTGCTCTGGAACGGCGGCATCGGCACCTACGTGCGCTCGCCCGACGAGACCAACGCCGACGTGGGCGACACCAGCAACGACCCCGTGCGCATCGAGAGCGGCGAGCTGCGCGCCAAGGTGGTGGGCGAGGGCGGCAACCTGGGCTTCACCCAGCAGGGGCGCATCGACTTCGCGCTCCGCGGCGGGAAGATCAACACTGACGCGCTGGACAACTCGGCCGGCGTGGACATGTCGGACCACGAGGTGAACCTGAAGATCCTGGTGGGCCGCGTGGTGCGCGACGGCGACCTGGCGATGGAGGGCCGCAACGAGCTGCTGCGGTCGATGACCGGCGACGTGAACCGGCTGGTGCTGCGCAACAACTTCGGCCAGTCGCTCGCCGTCTCGCTCGACGAATTGCGGAGCAGGGAGGCGCTGGACGACTTCGCCTCGTTCATGGAGGCGCGGGCGCGCGACGGGCGGCTGGACCCCGCGGCCGAGGGAATGCCCGACGCCGAGGGGCTGCGGGCGCGGCGGCAGAACAAGACCGGGCTCACGCGCCCCACGCTGGCCGTCCTCCTGGCCCACGCCAAGCTGCAGGCCAAGGGTGCGCTGCTGGAGAGCACCGTGCCCGACGACCCGGCGACCGACGAGTACCTGGTGGACTACTTCCCGCCCGCGGCGGTGGAGGCGGCCGGCCCCGCGCGGCTGCGCGAGCACCGGCTGCGGCGCGAGATCATCACCACCGAGCTGGTGAACGACCTGGTGAACCTGATGGGCTCGTCGTTCCTCCACCGCGTGAGCCGCGACACGGGGCGGGGGATCGCCGAGGTGGTGCGTGCATGGCTCGTCGCCAGCCGCGTGGCCGGGGCGCCGGAGATCCGCGCGGACCTGGCCGGGGCGGAGGGGCGCTTCCCGTCGGAGACCATCTACCGCTGGCTGAACGGGCTGGCGCGGGTGCTGGAGCAGACCACGCACTGGCTCCTGGCCAACCTCCCGGACGGCGGCGACACCGGCGCGCTGATCGAGGAGGCGCGCACCGGCCTTTCCGCGCTGCGCGGCAGCTTCGGCAAGTTCGTGGCGGGCGACGACCGGACCATGTTCCACGACCGCCTGCGCGAGCTGGAGCAGCTGGGGGTGGAGAAGGCGCTGGGCGAGCGCATCATCACCCTGCGCTTCCTTCCGCAGCTGCTGGAGATCGTGCACGCGGCGCGCGGCGCGGGAACGGAGGAGATCCGCACCGCCAGGGCCTTCTACGCCGTGTCGGAGAAGCTGGGGACGGCGCGGCTGCGCGAGGGGCTGCGCGTGGCCGCGGGCGACAACCCGTGGGAGCGGCGCTACGCCGGCGCGCTGGGCGACGACCTGACCGGCGCGCAGCGCGTGGTGGTGGCCGCCGTCCTCCGCGGCGGCGAGGACCCGGCGCGCGCGCTGGCCGCGCTGGAGAAGGCGCACCCGCGCGAGTTCCGCGCGTACCGCGACCTGACCGCCGAGCTCTCGGCGGGCGACTGCCCGCTGGCGGCGTTCGCGCTGGCCGTTCGCCAGCTCCAGGCCGTAGCCATCGCCCTGACGGCGAACGCGAGCTGACCGGATCGGCGGGGATGGAGATACGAAACGGGCCGGCAGCGATGCCGGCCCGTTCTGCGTCTACCCGGACCTTCGAAATGCCCGGCCCCGCATCGAGTCGACGCGGGGCCGGAGATGGGGGCGCGGTGCGGCGCTCGGGGGTCAGGCCGGCGTGCCGATCAGCGCGGGGACCACGTTGCGGAACTCGCCCTGGCAGAGGACGTCGATGTTGCGCGCTACGTCGTCCTTCTCGGTCGCGCGGATCAGGCGCACCACCAGGCCGTCGTTCAGTACGGCGTCGCCGATGAGCGACACGGCGGCGTCGTGCGCGGCCATCCGGGCCACCTGTGGCAGGTGCCGGAGCGGCGCCAGCTCCTCGGCGAAGGCCCACGCGGCGGCACGCGCCTTGTCCATCGAGAAGCCCACCATCTTCAGCTCCAGCTTCGGCGCGATCCGCGACAGCGTGTCGAAGCCGGGCGAGCACTCGTCCAGCTGCTGCTCCACCACCGGCGTGAGCGCCGCCAGCACGTCGTTGATCCGGTCGAAGTCGCCGCGCAGCCCCGGCAGCTCGCTCCCGGCGCAGGTGCGCGCGGCGGCGACGCCCAGATCCAGGTTGATGTGCGCATTCATCCCCGCCAGCAGGTGCTGCAGCACGATGTGGTCGGTCGTCTGCGCGGCCTTGAACGCCTTCAGCCACGACAGCGTGGGCACCTCGCCGGAGCGGTAGGTCTCGTACGCGGTGATGTACCGGTTGGCGAAGGTCACGTCCAGCCGCTCCATCCGCGACCCGTCGTCGAACTCGCCCTTGGCGATGCCGTCTTTCACCGCCACGGTCACGCGGTTGTACAGCGCCGCGAAGTAGCCCAGCCGGTCCTGCCGGGCGATGCAGTCCTGGATGATGGTGGAAAGCCGCTCGATCACCCGTCGATGTCGGTCGGAAGCGCGCTGCTCATGTTGTTGCTCAAATTAGAGTAGATAGAAGGCAGGGCTGCTATGGATCTGCGAAACTCTGACGACTAGAATCCAGCTCATCCGCAACAAGCAGCCAAGAAATCTTCCATAAATGACGTATCGAGCGATCAACCACCTGCGCTTCTCCGGTTACGAACAGTTCTATGCTGCTTCTCTGTTATAGCTCGCGCTGCTAGTCGCTCGAACAGTGGCTGAAGATCGAAAACATTTGTCTGACCTACGCGCAACTGTCGCTTGAGATACCCCTTTGCTTGGAGTGTACGTGCCAACTTGCGGGCATATACCTCCGAAACACCCATTCTCTGCGCGATCGTTTTGTATCCTGGAAACGGAGCTCGTTCATCCCACTTGTAGACCATGATCTCAAGGACAAAAATTGCTTCAGTTGGCGTAAGACTTGGGCTTAACGTCCCGAAGTACTTTAGGAAAGTAGTGGGAACAGCCATAAAGCCCTCTTCGAAGATGACCGCCTCCCCACCCCAACGCACAATTAAATCACGTGCGTTGGTCGGCGGTGGTGTCGGACTCGTCTCGGAATTTCCTTCGACCATCGTTAGATTACCCAGTCGGGGCGGAAGGCGCGGGAATCGAACCCGTCAGGCTTTTAGACCCTCTAGCGTTCTCAGGGCTAGCCGCGTAGGCCTCTCGCGGACCGCCCTCCTACCCCAACGGCCCCCACGATAACCCCGGAAATGCCGAGTGCGCAAGAGTCTTGTTCGCGCGCAGCGTGCCTATGTTTTAGCTGTATATAGGTAGTGCTTGTGCTTAGGCTGATATTCTTTACTGTTACAATCGTAATAGGGGGGTTTCATACTATGAGAACGGGGGTATGTCCCTAGAGTGAGTATCTAGATAAAACCAGTTTCTTGCAAGATCGTCATTCTCATATAGATTTGTGTCACGTTCTCAGGGCTAGCCGCGCGCTTGCGCGGTTGCACCGGCCCGGGCTTTTGCCCGGGCCGGTTTTTTGTACTTAAGTAGGCACTCACGAAACACTTCATAAATCTGAGCTATATTCGATTCGATATTCATCGTTGTTCTAATAATGCCGTGATCATCTCCAGCGTGTCCGCGTCCTCCGGCTTCTTGTCCGTCCGCCATCTCAGCATGCGCGGGAAGCGGACGGCGATGCCGCTCTTGTGGCGCGGCGAGCGCTGGATCCCTTCGAATCCCAATTCGAAGACGAGCTCCGGCTTCACGGCGCGCACCGGCCCGAACTTCTGCACGGTGTTGCGGCGGACGAAGCTGTCTACGCGGCGGATCTCCTCGTCGGTCAGCCCGCTGTATGCCTTGGCGAAGGGGACCAGCTCGCCGCCGCTCCACACGGCGAAGGTGTAGTCGGTGTAGAGCGAGGCGCGGCGGCCATGGCCGCGCTGCGCATAGATCAGCACCGCGTCCACGGTGAACGGCTCCACCTTCCACTTCCACCAGTCGCCGCGCTTGCGGCCCACGCGATACGGGCTGTCGGCGCGCTTCAGCATCAGCCCCTCGCGGCTGGCCTGCCGCGCCTCGCGGTACGCCTGACGCACGTCGTCCCAGCTCGCCGTGGAAACGACGGGGGAGAGGAGGAAGCGCCCGTTCGTGGGTACGCTCGCGAGCAAATCCTCCAGCATCGCCCGGCGCTCGGAGATGGGCCGCTCGCGCACGTCCTGGCCGCCGATCTCCAGCAGGTCGTACGCGAGAAGGACGACGGGCACCTCGCCCAGGATCTTCGGCCCCAGCAGCTTGCGTCCGATGCGGCGCTGCAGCTGGGCGAAGGGGAGCGGGCCGCCGTCCTGCCACGGCAGCACCTCGCCGTCCAGCACGGTGCCGTCGGGCAGCAGCGCCGCCGCGGCCGCCAGCTCGGGAAAGCGCTCGGTCACCAGCTCCTCGCCGCGCGACCAGATGAAGGTGGTTCCCGCGCGGCGGACGACCTGCGCGCGGATGCCGTCCCACTTCCACTCCACCTGCCACTCGCCGGGCTCGCCCAGCGCGTCCGGCTCGCCCTCCAGCGCGTGCGCCAGGAAGAAGGGATAGGGACGGGAGACGTCGGTGTCGCGCGTGTCCTCGCCCACCAGGCGGCCGTAGAACTCGGGCGACGGGTCCCACGCGCCCATCAGCCGGTGCGCCACCGCCGCCTCGTCCACGCCGCTGACGCGGGCGATCGCGCGCACCACCAGCTTCTGCGACACGCCCACGCGGAACGAGCCGGTGATGAGCTTGTTCCACACGTACGCCTGCGCGCCGTCCAGCTCGCCCCACGCGCGGACCACGGCCTCGCGCTGCGTGGGCTCGCTCTCGCCGCGGAGCGCGAGGAGGCGCTCCTCCACCCACACGCGCAGCGGCAGGTCGCTGGACGCGCCGGAGGGCGGCAGGAGAAGGGAGATGGTTTCGGCCAGGTCGCCCACGGCCTCGTAGCACTCGCCGAACAGCCACTCCGGCGTGCCGGTGAAGTCCATCGCCCACTCCGCCAGCTTCCGCGCGCCGACGAGGCGCTTGGGCCGCCGCCCGCTGAGGAAGTGCACCGCCCAAGCCGCGTCCGCCGGCGCCACCGACGCGAAGTAGCGGGCGAGCGCGTCCACCTTCTCGCCCGTCTTCGTCGTCTCGTCCAGCGCGGAGTAAAGCTCGGCGAATGCCTTCACTGGAGTACGAAAGTACGAGAGTACGGAAGTACGAAACTACGCCCGGAGAGCAGAAAAGGTTGGCGCAGCCAATCACACGCACGATACCGGCTCGACGGCAGGATGCCGGACAGCAGTCCGCGAAGGCGGACTTCGGGCCGTTGTTGCCGCGAATTCATTCGCCCTCCCCCTCTCGCCCGAGCCCATCCATCGAATCCGCCACCGCATCCCCATCTCCCGCAACACTATCCACCACACCCGCCTCCCCCGCCTCCGGCGCGATCTCCACATCCCCTGCATCCTCGTCTCCCTCCCAGCGGCTGGCGACCGCCTGCGCCTCGATGCCGCGCTGCCGGAGCCACCGCACCACCGGCTCGCGGTACCCGTGCGTCACCCACACGCGCCCAGCGCCCGTCGCCTCGATGGCGGCCAGGAGCGAGGGCCAGTCCACGTGGTCGGAAAGCACGAATCCGCGATCGACGGAGCGGCGGCGGCGCTGGCCGCGCACCCGCATCCACCCGCTGGCGAAGGCGGTGCTCACCGCGCCGAACGTGCGCATCCACGGCGTCCCGTGCGCGCTGGGCGGGGCGACGATCAGCGCGCGGCTCCAGTCGTGGCCGCGCGGCTGGGCGCCGGCGTACTCCGTGGGCGGAAGCGCCACACCGGTGTCGCGATAGTCGCGCGTGAGCCGCGCCACCGCGCCGTGCTCGTAGATCGGCCCGATCTGCGGGTCCACCCCGGCCAGCAGCCGCTGCGCCTTTCCCAGCGCGTAGCCGTAGATGAGCGACGCCTTCCCCGCCTCCTGGTTGGCGCGCCACCACGCGTCGATCCCCGCGAACACCTCGCGGTCCGGCGACCAGCGGTAGATGGGGAGCCCGAAGGTGGATTCGGTGACGAAGGTGTGGCACGCGACCGGCTCGAACGGCGTGCAGGTGGGGTCCGGCTCGGTCTTGTAATCCCCCGACACCACCCACACCTCGCCGCGGTGCTCGACGCGCACCTGCGCCGAGCCCAGGATGTGCCCGGCCGGGTGGAGGGAGATGCGAACCCCGTTCACCTCCACCGGCTCGCCCCAGTCCACGGCACGGATGGACGCGTCGTGGCCCAGGCGCGTGCGCATCACCCGCTCGCCCTCGCGCGAGCCCAGGTACCGGCGCGAGCCCCAGCGCGCGTGGTCGCCGTGCGCGTGCGTGATCACGGCGCGCTCCACCGGCATCCACGGGTCCACGTGGAAGTCGCCCGCGTCGCAGTACAGCCCCCGCTCGGTGATCCGCATCAGCATCCGGAACCGTCTCCCGTTCGCGATCCGCGGGTGCATCATCCGAAAACCGTGCCGCTGGGCTCGGGCGCACCTTGAAAGCGCGCGGCGCCGGCGCCAGAAGGCGGCTGAAGCCGCGGCAACAACCACGGAAAGCCTCGCAAACCGCGCGAGGCTTCAACCGCAAAGGGAGGGCGAAGCAACGAAGCCCGCCCGGCGCGCTGCCGGACGGGCTTCGTCGATCCACATCCCGCCGCCGCTTCAGTCGATCGTGGCGAGCTCGGCTACCGGGGTCAGGCGCACGGAGGCGTCGGCGTCGCGGAAGGTGGCCAGAGCCTCGCAGAGGCGCGCGATGTCGGCCTCGTTGCTGGCGATGCCGAGCGACGCCCGCACCGCGCCCACCGCATGGTCGCCCATGCAGTCCGAGAACTGCTGCAGCGTGAAGCTCTCCGCCGTCATCGTGCTGATGCAGCGGAACGCCTCCTCGTCGTGGTAGTCGAACGCGAACTCGGCCGCGCCGGGGTTGCAGAAGAAGCCGGTGCGGATGGAGATGCTGGCCTCGTTCGCGCGCTGCTCCACGATGCGGAAGTCCACCAGCTCGCCCTCGGCGTCCAGCAGGTTGAAGGCAATGGTGCCGCCGCGACGCTCCATTCCTTCGGGGCCGTAGATGCGCACCACCGGCGCGCCGTTGGTGTGCGCGAGCGCCCTCAGCCGCTCCAGCAGCACGGCCGTGAGCGCCATCACGTGCGCGTTGATGCGCTCCACCCCGATCTCGCCGATGTAGTCCAGCCCCGCCGCCGCGGCCGCGATCCCCAGGTAGTTGGGCGTCCCGTCCTCGTATCCGCGCCCGGTGATGTGCGGGAGGAACACGGGGTTCTGCGCCGAGACGAAGCGCACGGTGCCCCCCGAGAACCACGGGCGGTTCAGCTCGCCCAGCACGTTGCGCCGCGCCAGCAGCGCGCCCACGCCGGTCGGGAAGCCGAACATCTTGTAGAACGAGAGGCAGACGAAGTCCGGCGTGCAGCGGCCCAGGTCCAGCCGGTTGGTGGGCACGAACGCCGCCGCGTCGAGCAGCGTGTGGTAGCCGTGCGCGCGCGCCGTCTCGATCCACTCCAGCGGGTGCTTCACGCCCGAGAAGTTGCTCTGCGCGGGAAAGGCGAAGAGGTTGGGCTTGTTGCAGTCCTGGCAGGTGAGGTGCGCCTCCAGGTCGGCCACGCGCAGCTCCCGCCCCATCGGCACGTAGCGCACCTCGGCGCCGCGCGCGGCCGCGTACTCGCGGATCCCGTTCACCGAGTTGTGGTTGTCGGCCGTCAGCAGGAACTGCACGCCGGGCTCCCACGGATACGCCTCGGCCACGAGCTTCAGCGCGCCGCTGGCGTTCAGCGTAAAGACGACCTCGTACGCCTCGGGGTCGGCGTTGAAGAACGCCAGCACCTTCTCGCGCGCCTCCTCCACCTTCAGCGTGGCCGCCTGCGAGGTGGGGTTCCGCGAGTGCGGGTTCCCCAGCACGGTGTGGCAAAGGTAGTCGGAGTGCGCGCGCACCTGGCTCTCGGCGTACAGTCCGGCGCCGGTGTAGTCCAGATACACGTGCCCCAGGTCGTCCAGCCGGCTGAAGTCGCGCCGGCGCAGCTCGTCGAAGAAATCGCCCATCTTCGGCTTCGTTCGCGTGAAAACGTAAGGCGCTGTCCCGCAAGCGCTTCGCAAAACTAGCCGGTTCGGGGGATACGGGGAAGCCCGCCGCCCGCTCGCGAGCCGCATCCCGGGATCTCACGCGGAGACGAGGAGTCGCGGAGGAACTGAACGCGAGATGAGTTCTCTGCGTCTCCGCGTCTCCGCGTGAGTGCCGTGGGCGATGCCCCTCCGCGCGCGCCGGACGCGCCTCACCCGCCGGGCGCCGCCAGCCCCAGCTGCTCGCGGATGGCGCCCGCGGTCACGCCGAAGCGGTCGGCGTCCCACACCGGCCTGCCGCCGCGCAGCAGGATCACCTGCGGCGACTCGTGCTGCACGCCCGTGCGCTCGGCCACGTAGTCCGACACCTCGCGCCGGGCGTTCACGTCCACCCGGTACACCGGCACCGGCTCGCCGCCGGAGAGGAGCGAATCCATCTCCTGCCGCGCGTTGGCGCTGATCGGGCAGGTCATGCTGTACTTGAAGAGCAGCGCGGTCTCCTCGCCCAGGGCCGCGTCCGTCTCCTCGCGGCTCGTCATCTCCTTCATCCCGCCTCCATTCTCGGTGGTCCCCGGCGATCCGCGGCGGACGAGGAAACGCCCGTCGCGCGGGCGGGCCCCTCCGCGCAACGGGCGTACCGCGGCGGTATCGGGAGATGGTCAGCGGGTGATGGAGATCGTCTGCGCCCCCTCCCAGCGTGCCCCCGGCTCCAGCCGCGCGGGCGTTCCCGCCTGCGCCGCCTCCACGCACACGAAGCGCGGATACTGGTCCTCGCCCAGGTCCTCCGTCCTCGCCGCCAGCTCCGCCCACGGGTTCCACACCACCGCGTCGGGAAATCCGCGCTTGGTGACGACCACCGTTCGCTCCTCCGCCTCGTCGCGCACCCACACCTCGTCGGGCGCGTCCAGGTAGATGCGGTCCGTCTCGGAATCGAACCGCAGCTCGTCGGTCTCCTGCACCCGCAGCTGTCCGCCCAGCACCTTGTCGCGGAAGCGCACGCCGCCCAGCCCGTGCACCGCCGTGCGGTGGATGTCGCCCACGTGCAGGTAGCTGTGCAGCGCGGCGGTGAAGTCGAACGCGTCCTCGCCGGTGTTGATGACGGAGAGGGTGACGGTGAGCTCGTCGCTCAGCTCCACCCGCAGTTCGGCCTCGAAGGCGTGGTCCCACACTGCGCGCCGGTCCGCCGAGTCCGCCAGCCGCAGGACGGCGCGGTTCGTCCCGCTCTCCTCCAGCTCCCACTCCGCCGTCCGCACGATCCCGTGCTTGGGGAGCGGCCCCTGCTCGGCGAACTGCGGGAAGACCACGGGGATGCCGCCGCGGATGCGCGCCCCCGCCCCGAAGCGCGACCGCGGGCTCAGGTACAGCACCTCGCCCCCCGCCGCGTCCGTCCACCGCACCACCTGCGCCCCGTGCCGCAGCACCTCTACCCGCCCGCCCGCGCTGGTGTCGAGAATGATCGGGCCCGCACTCACTTCCTCAGCCTGTGACACATCCCCTCCAGAGGTTCATCGCCGTCTCGCCTGCATCATCCCAAGCCATTGGATCGCAATATCTTGTCCGGCCAGCAGCCGTCGCGCGCACCCGGCGCAGGCCGTGGATCGGAATCCGCCAAACCGCACACTCGGCGTGAAAATCAACCACTCACTGGCTGATTTTCAGCCACGCAGTGGTTGATTTTCAGCCACTTGCCCATAAGTTGTAGTGAAACAGACTGGTTACGTCCCTCGTCTCAGCGGCCTGATGTACCCGCGCAATTTGCTGACCTGTCTTCAGGAAGCCGTCTCCGACACTCCGGTCGTGCTGGTCAACGGCGCACGGCAGACAGGAAAGAGCACGCTGGTTCAGTCCCTCGCCGGCACCGGCTTCGAAGCTCGGTACCTGACGCTCGACGATGCCACCGCACTCGCGGCGGCACGGACCGCGCCCGCCGAGTTCATCGGGGGAATGGACGGCCCCGTGATCCTGGACGAGGTGCAGCGTGCCCCGGAGCTGTTCGTGGCGCTGAAGGCCACCATCGACCGCGCCCGCCGCCCCGGGCGGTTCCTGCTGACCGGCTCCGCCGACGTCCTGATGCTTCCCGCCGTCTCCGAGTCCCTGGCCGGGCGCATGGAGGTGCTGACGCTGTGGCCGCTCTCGCAGGGAGAGCTGGCCAGCGTCCGCGAAGGGTTCATCGACGGGCTGTTTTCCCGCTCCCTGCCACCATACGCCGGAACGGTCATAGACCGGACCGATCTCGTGAATCGCGTGCTCGCCGGCGGGTTTCCCGAAGTGCTCGCGCGCGGCAGCGTGCGCCGCCGCCGGGCCTGGTTCGGCTCGTACGTCACCACGATCCTGCAGCGCGACATCCGCGACATCGCCAACATCGAGGGGCTGACCGACCTTCCACGGCTGCTCGCGCTGCTCGCCACGCGCGCCGGATCGCTGCTGAATTACGCCGAGCTGTCGCGCAGCAGCGGCATCGCCCAGTCCACCCTCAAGCGTTACATGACGCTGCTGGAGATGACGTTCCTCGTCCACACGCTCCCCGCGTGGTCGGGGAACCTCGGCAAGCGGCTCACCAAGTCCCCGAAGCTGATGCTGAGCGACACGGGCCTCGCGGCGTACCTTCTGGGACTGGACGATGCGGCTGGCGTGGACATGGGCACGATCTTTGGCTCGCTGCTCGAAAACTTCGTGTCGATGGAGATCCGGAAGCAGTGCGCGTGGAGTGAAGTGCAGCCACGCCTCTACCACTTCCGCACTCAAACGGACCAGGAGGTGGACCTGGTGCTGGAGGACGCTCGCGGCCGCGTAGCCGCCATCGAGGTGAAGGCGAGCGGCTCCGTAAGCGAGCGCGATTTCCGGCACCTCAGCTATCTCGCGGAGCTGCTGGGGAAGCGGTTCATGCATGGCGTGGTGCTGTACACCGGCAACGAAGCCATCTCTTTCGGCACCCATCTCACGGCGTTGCCCGTGAGCGCGCTCTGGGAACTGAACGCCACGCCAACCTCATCAACCGCACACTCAGCGTGAAAATCAACCACTCGGTGGCTGAAAATCAGCCACCGAGTGGTGGATTTCCACGGGTGCGCGAGACAGTTGACGCTCCCTTCACCGCGTGAGGCGGTAGATGAGGAGCGCGGCGCGCTTGATCTGCTGCGGCAGCGTTTCCAGGTTCACCGTCTCGCGCTCGGTGTGCGAGCCGGTGCCGTGCGCGCCCAGCCCGCCGATGCCGCTCACGTACGGCGCCACGAACGAGATGTCCCCCGCGCCCCGCCTCCCCGGGTCGTTCGGCGCGGCGGCGGCGAGGCCCAGCGAGCGGTTGACGCCGTTCAGCACGCCCAGGATCTCCAGGTTCCCCGGCGTGGGCGGCATGGACGGGTAGCCGTCGCTGAAGGTGATGGACGACTGCGCGCCGGCCAGCGGCGTGGCCAGCACCTGCCGCATCCGCTCGCGGGTGCGCTGCAGCTGCTCGTCCGTCAGCGTGCGGATGTCGCCCGTCGCGATGGCGGTGGCGGCGATCACGTTCGACTTGCCGAACGCGGTGCCGCGGCTCTGGCCGGTGTCCAGCTGCACCTCGGTGCCGCCCAGAATCATCCCCGGGCTGAAGGTGAGCCCCGGCTCGCGCAGGGTGGACTGGAACGCGTCCAGCACGCGCGCCGCCTCGTAGATCGCCCCGCTCCCCACGCCCTCGGCGAAGATCCCCGACGAGTGCGCCGGCCGCGCCCGCACCGACAGCGTCCACCCGCTGGAGCTGCGGCGCGAGGTGACCACCGTCTCCGTGCCGTCCTCCTCGCGGCTGGCGCCCTCGAACTCCAGCGCCGCGTCGCTGCGCCGCCCCGCCTCGATCAGCTCCGCGCGCGCCACCGAGAGCGGCCGCCCCGGCGCTTCTTCATCTCCCGTGAACGCCACGATGATCCGGCGGTCGCGCAGCACGCCGGCGGCCCGCAGCGCGCGCAGGGCGTAGATGGCGATCACGTCGCCCCCCTTCATGTCGTTCGATCCCGGCCCGCTGGCAGTCGGGCCGCTGCGCACGAAGCGCTGGAACGGGCTTCCCGGCTCGAACACGGTGTCCAGGTGGCCGATCACCAGCACGCGCTTCCCGCGCCGCCCGCGCAGCTCGGCGAACAGGTGCCCCGCGCGGTGCAGCGAGTCGGGCAGCTCCACCCACCGCGTCTCGAACCCCAGCGAGTCCAGCTGCGCGCGGAAGATGTCGCCCACCTGCCGCACGCCGGCCAGGTTGTGCGTGCCGCTGTTGACGTTCACCGTGCGCTCCAGCAGCGCGATGGCGTCGTCCGCGTGCGCGTCCACGTACGCGGCGATGCGGCGCTCCTCGGGCGAAAGCTGCTGCGCGCGGACGGCGGACGGTGCGAGCGCGAGCGCGGCCCCGACCGCGGCGGGCAGGATGCGATGGACGAGCGTGCGGAGCATGGAGATGCGGAGCGCAGGGGGATGATGCGCCGCCGGAGCAGCGCGCGAGTTCGGGTGATTCCGCCGAATCTCGCGCGCCGCCCGGCGCCCCGCCAGCCGCCGGTGCCTACCGCGGCGTCGGGTTGGTGGGGATGACGATGGTGTCGCGCGGCGCGTTCGGGTTCGGCGCGGGCACCTGCGGCACCGGGATGGGCACCTGCACCGGCGGCGGCGGCGGGGGAGGTGGCGGCGGAGGTGGCGGCGGCGGCGGTGCCGGCACCGGCGCGGGCGGCGGCGAAGGCCGGGGCGTGGGCTGCGAGGGCGGTGCCGAGGGCGGCGCGCTGGGCGCGGGCGACGGGGCCGCGGGCGGCACCGGTGCCGGCGCGGGCGCCGGCTGCGGCGCGATCCCCGGCGTGCGGACGATCGGCGGGAGCGGCTGAGCGCCACCGTCGCCGCCGGTGTTGTCCGCGCCGCCGCCGTCCGTCTGCTGGCCGGAGCCGTCGGGCGAGGATGGGGACACACCGCCATCGCTGGACGACGGGGGCGGCGCGGGCGCGGGCGACGTCACCGGGCCGTTGTCGCCGCCTTCGTCTTCCGCGGGTGCGGGTGCCGGAGCGGCACCCGTGTCCGGTCGATTCCGGTCGGGCGACCCGTTCCGGCGTCCCATCCCCCACACCGCCGCCGCCGCGCCCCCGGCGAGGAGGAGGAGCAGGAGGAGGAGCATCGGCGCGCGGCTGCGGCGCGGCGCGGCGGCCGGCGCCATGCGCGGCCCCGGCTCCGGCGCGCGCTGGACGACGGGCTCCGGCGCGGGCGGGCGCACCGTCGCGGGCGGCGGGGTAGGGGCGATGATGGTACGGTCGTCGTCCATCGCCGCGGCCGCGCCAAGGCCCACGGGGGCCAGGATGGTGCCGTCGTCCTCCCTCGCCGCCGCGTCCAGCGCCTCGGCGAAGGCGCCCGCGTCGGGGTAGCGCTGCTCCGGATCCTCCGACATCGCCCGCTCGATCACCCGCTCCACCGCGGGCGGCACCTGCGGGTTCAGCTCGTGGATGGGGCGCACCGGCTCGCGCCCGCGCCCCCGCCGCCCCTCCGCGCCGCCGAACGGCTTCTCGCCCGTGAACAGCTGGTAGCCCACCACGCCCAGGCTGAACACGTCGGCCGCGGGCGTCAGGTGGTGGTCGCCGCGCATCTGCTCGGGCGCGGCGTACGCGGCGGTGAGCGGGTTCTCGGCGCCGATGGTGCGCGTGAGCTCCGGGTCGTCGGTGGCGATGCGGGCGATGCCGAAATCCAGCACGCACACGCGGAACGGATCGTCGTCGTGCGGCTCGGCCAGGAAGATGTTCCCCGGCTTCACGTCGCGGTGGATGATTCCCGCCGCGTGCCCCACCGCGATCCCCTCCGACGCGTCGCGCAGGATGGCCAGCGCCACGTCGTGCGGCGGGCGCCCCTCGCGCTTGAACAGCTGCGCCAGGTTCTCGCCCTTCAGCAGCTCCATCACCAGAAAGTCCAGCCCCAGCTCCGGGTCGGTGCCGAAGTCGTGGACGGTGATCACGTTGGGGTGGTGCGGCAGGCTGGCCGCGGCGCGCGCCTCGCGCTCGAAGCGCTCGCGCAGCCGCTCGCGCGCGGCCGCGTCGTCCGCCGCCAGGGTGATGATCTTTACGGCCACGGGGCGGCCCAGGCGCAGGTCCTCGGCGCGGTACACCGCCGCGAACCCGCCCAGCCCGATCACTTCCTCGATCCGGTACCGCTTCACCAGTGTCTTGCCGGCGAGCAGGTTTTCCAGTCCAGACATCCGCCGTCTTGCTCGGGGCACGCATCGCGTGTGGGGTGGGGCTACGAACCCCGCCTCTCCGGCAAGATGCGAACCGGTGGGCGCGGGAGAGGAAGTGGCGAGACGTATCGGTGCGGCGGGTGTCAGCCGCAAGAATGCGATCAGCGGCCCGACGTCGCCCCCGTCCGCGGTTGTCTTCCTCGGGTGTCCTGTCAACCTATAGTTTGTTCTATAAGTCATCCGAGACAAACTATAGTTTGTTTTGGACTGAAATTCTCGCCCGCACCGCCGTTCTTACCCGGTCCGCCGATTGCGCCTGCCGGTGCGCAGGTCCAAGTTGCAGAGGGACCTCAACCGGACGAACGCGCGCGATGGATCGACCCTTCCACAACCCGTACTCGCACGGCTTCGTGCGCGCGGCCGTTTGCATTCCGCACGTGCGCGTGGCGGACCCGGCGTTCAACGCCGAGCGCACGCTGGGGCTGGCGCGCCGCGCCTCGGAGCTGAACGCGGCGGTGGCGCTCTTCCCCGAGCTGGGCATCAGCGCGTACAGCAACGACGACCTGTTCCACCAGAGCGCGCTCCTCGACGCCACGGTGCAGGCGCTGGCCCGCATCGTCCGCGAGAGCGTGTCGCTCACCCCCGTGCTGCTGGTCGGCGCGCCGCTGCTCTTCGAGGGCAAGCTCTTCAACTGCGCCGTGGTCGTCTACCGCGGCCGCGTGCTGGGCATCGTTCCCAAGAGCTATCTCCCCAACTACCGCGAGTTCTACGAGAAGCGGCAGTTCACCTCCGGGCGCATGGCCGCGTCGCGCGAGGTGCGCTTCCTGGGGCAGGTCGTGCCCTTCGGCAACGACCTGGTGTTCGACGCGGTGAACGTGGACGGATTCCGGCTGGCGGTGGAGATCTGCGAGGACGTGTGGGTGCCCATCCCCCCCAGCACCTGGCTGGCGCTGGCCGGGGCCACGGTGATCGCCAACCTGAGCGCCAGCAACATCACCGTGGGCAAGGCCGAGTACCGCCGCGAGCTGTGCGCCGCGCAGAGCGGCACCTGCGTCTGCGCCTACCTGTACTCCGCCGCCGGGCCGGGCGAGTCGACCACCGACCTGGCGTGGGACGGGCACTCGATGATCTTCGAGAACGGCGAGCTGATCTCCGAGAGCCGCCGCTTCGCCGACGAGGAGCAGGTGATCGCGGGCGACGTCGACCTCGAGCGGCTGGCGCAGGACCGCATGCGGATGAACTCGTTCAACGACACCGTGGGCGCCTACCGCGACCGCATCCGCGAGATCCGCGCGGTGCCGTTCGAGTTCGCCGTCCCCGCCGCCGCCGGGATGGCGCTGGAGCGCAAGGTGCCGCGCTTCCCCTACGTCCCCGACGACCCGGCGGTGCTGGACCAGCGCTGCTTCGAGGCGTACAACATCCAGGTGCACGGCCTGATGAAGCGCCTGACCGCCACGGGGATCCAGAAGATCGTGATCGGCGTCTCCGGCGGGCTGGACAGCACCCAGGCGCTCATCGTGGCCGCGCGGACGATGGACCGGCTGGGATTGCCGCGCACCAACATCCTGGCCTACACCATGCCCGGCTTCGCCACCAGCTCGGGAACGAAGGGGAACGCGTGGGCCTTGATGCGCGCGCTGGGCGTGACCGCGGGGGAGATCGACATCCGCCCCAGCTCGACGCAGATGCTGAAGGACCTGGGGCATCCGTTCGCGTCCGGCGAGCCGGTGTACGACGTGACCTTCGAGAACGTGCAGGCGGGGGAGCGCACCTCGCACCTCTTCCGCCTGGCCAACTACCAGAACGGGCTGGTGCTGGGGACGGGGGACCTGAGCGAGCTGGCGCTGGGGTGGGCCACGTACGGCGTGGGCGACCAGATGTCGCACTACAACGTGAACGCCTCTGTGCCCAAGACGCTCATCCAGTACCTGATCCGCTGGGTGATCGGGAGCCGGCAGTTCGACGACGAGACCGGGCGCGTGCTGCAGGCCATCGTCGACACCGAGATCAGCCCCGAGCTGGTGCCGCACGCCGAGGGCGCGGCAGACACCTCGGCGCCGGCGCAGAAGACGGAAGAGGTGATCGGGCCGTACGAGCTGCAGGACTTCAACACCTACTACGTCACGCGCTTCGGCTTCCGGCCCAGCAAGGTGGCGTTCCTGGCGCTGCACGCGTGGGGGGATAAAGAGCGCGGTGCCTGGCCCGCGCTGGTGCCGACGGAGAAGCGCCACCAGTACGACCTGGCGACGATCCGGCGCTGGCTGGAGGTGTTCGCCTGGCGCTTCTTCAAGACCAGCCAGTTCAAGCGCTCGGCCATGCCCAACGGCCCCAAGGTCGGCTCCGGCGGCTCGCTCTCCCCTCGCGGCGACTGGCGCGCGCCCAGCGACAGCGAGGCCGTGGTCTGGCTCGACGAGCTCCGCCTGAACGTCCCGGAATCCTGAACCGATCGGCTGCACACGGAGGCACGGAGACGCGGAGGCACGGAGAACGCACGGTGAGTTCTCCGTGCCTCCGCGCCTCCGCGTGAAGTTCAGCAGTTCGAAGGATTTAAGACGAAGATGAAGATGAAGATGAACATCACGCCGCTGCTCGCCCTCCTGCTCGCCGCCTGCAATTCGGCGGATGCGCGGACGCCGGACGCGCAGCGGGGGCCGTTCGCGCCCAACCGGATGGGGTACGTCCCCGTGTTCGAGTACCACGTGATCGCCGCGGGGCCCACCGAGTTCCACCATACGCCGGGGGAGCTGCAGCGCGACCTGGAGCTGCTGTACCGCCGCGGCTACCGCCCCGTTACCGTGGCGGAGATGAACGGCCGGCGGATGGACGCGGTGCTCCCCGC
Source organism: Longimicrobium sp. (assembly GCF_035474595.1). Taxonomy (NCBI): domain Bacteria; kingdom Pseudomonadati; phylum Gemmatimonadota; class Longimicrobiia; order Longimicrobiales; family Longimicrobiaceae; genus Longimicrobium; species Longimicrobium sp. The sequence continues at coordinate 11,715 of NZ_DATIND010000047.1, read as the reverse complement.
CGGGTACAAGCCGTTCGTGGCCGTGTTCGACGACGCCAGCCCGTCGCAGTTCCGCTACATCGAGCGCGCGGGGGGAAGGCTGGAGATCGACCCCACCAGCGCCGTGGGCATCTGGACACGCTTCACCGCCACGCACCCGGGGTGGCGCAACGCGGCCACCTTCTGCGTGCTGAGCGCGGGCGACGCGGGGGGCTCGTTCTTCGGCAACGGCAACATCCAGGGGCAGAAGACGGCGTGGCGGTACCCCAAGCTCCGCTTCCTGGTGCGCAGCGGCTTCGAGATCTGCAATCACACGCAGTGGCACGCGCGGCTGGACCGCTATTCCGACGCGTTCATCCAGGAGCAGATCGCGCGTCTGGCCATGGCGGTGGACTCCGCCGTGCCCGGCTACCGCATCACCACCTTCGCGCTCCCGCTGGGCGTGTGGCCGCGCAACCGCCCGCTCGCGTGGCACGGCGCCTGGCGCGATCCGAAGTCGGGCCGCGTGGTGCGCTACGACCATCCCGCCGTGCTCGAGGTCAGCGGCGGCCCCAACGTCAGCCCGTACGATCCACGCTACGACGGCCACAGCATCGACCGCATCATCGGCTACCGCAATGCCGTGCAGATCGTGCTGGACCGCCTGGACCGCCACGGAACGGCGTACGTCACGGGGGCGGCGGCGGGGCGGTGAGGGGGAAAGTGTCTGGTGCCAAGCGCCAAGTGCCAAGTGTGAGTGCTGAGTGCTGAGTGCTGAGTGCGTGGAAAATCGGCATCTGTGTGGGGGAAAATGCGACTGAAGTCGCGGCTACAACGGCACGCAGTCCGCCTTCGCGGACATCATTTCGGTGCGGGGAGTGGCGGCATCGCGGTTCCGCACCAATGGTGGGGAAGCTACCTCTCCCGGTACGGGAGAGGTGGACGGCCTCGGCCGGCCGGAGAGGGCGCGATGCGGATGCGGCGCGCGAACTTGGCCCTCAGCACTCAGCACTCAGCACCTAGGACTTAGGACTTAGGACTTAGCACTTCCTTAATCCCCATCCCGCATCCTTGCGCCCCGCCACGCCCCGGCGTACCGTCCCGCCCATGATCCACCTGGACAACGTGGCGAAAGAATATCGCGGCTGGCTTGGTACCGCGCGGAAGAACCGCGTCCATGCGCTGGACGGGGTGTCGCTGCACGTGCCGCCCGGCACCGTCATGGGCGTGGTGGGCCCCAACGGCGCGGGAAAGAGCACGCTCATCAAGCTCCTGCTGGGCTATCTCCGCCCCACCCGCGGCACCGTGCGCATCGGGGGGATGGAGCCGCGCGCGTGGGCCCAGAGCCGCGGCGTGGCCTATGTCCCCGAACTCCCCACCATCCCCGAGTCGTGGACGGTGGGCTTCGCCATGCGCTACTTCGCCTCGCTCGGCGAGCTGGACGATCCCGCGCCGAAGATCGGGGCGGCGCTGAAGCGGGTGGGGATGGACGGGACGGAGGGGCGGAAGATCCGGGAGCTTTCCAAGGGAATGCTGCAGCGCGTGGCGATCGGCCAGGCGCTCCTCGGCGAGCGCGAGGTGATGGTGCTGGACGAGCCCACCAGCGGGCTGGACCCCGAGTGGGTGGCCGAGCTGCGAGCCATCGTGGCCGAGTGGCGCGCGGCGTCGCCGGGGCGCGTGGCGCTGATCTCCTCGCACGACCTGAACGAGCTGGAGCGCACCGCCGACCGCGTGGCCGTGCTGGTGGCCGGGCAGGTGCGCGAGGTCATCGATCTGCGCGCCGCCGAGGCCCGGTTCCCCGCCTACCGCATCGTCGTGGACTCCACGCCGCACGCCGCGCAGGCCGTGCTCGCCTGCTTCCCCGACGCGGTGGCCGAGGAGGGCTCGCCCCTCTCCTTCCGCGTGCAGCCGGCGGACGTGGAAGACCTGGACCGCCGCGTGGCCGCGCTCCTGGCCCGCGGCGTGGCGCTGCGCGCGCTGGCACCCGAGCGCGAGACGCTGGAGCAGCGCTTCCGCGAGGTGCGCAAGCGCGGAAAGGGGCGCCCGTGATCACCCTCTACCTCTGGCAGCTGCGCTGGCGGATCGTGGCGGTGGCCGTGGTCTGCCTGGGCTTCTACCTCATCGAGCCCAGCTTCCACGTGCACGCCGCCGCCGGCTCGGCCGACTACGTGCCGCCCGGCGAGATCGCCTTCACCCTGGCGAACCTGGCCGCCGCGTCCATGCTGGTGCTGCTCACCGACTTCATCTCCGGCGACCGGCGGCGCGGGTACTTCCGCATCTACTTCTCGCATCCCACGCGGCCGGTGTCGTTCTACGCGCTGCGCTGGACCGTCGCCTACGCGGTGACCATGCTGATCGTCTGCGCGTTCTTCATCCTGGCGCAGCTGGCCGCGTGGGGCGAGATCCGGGCGGGCGTGGGCTCGCTGGCGCAGCCGGCGCTCTTCGCGCTCATCTACGGCGCGGTGCTGGCCTTCTTCTCCGTCGTCCTCCCCGTCGGCGACGGAGCGATGGTGCTGTCGATCTACTTCCTCACCGACCTCTGGCTGGGCATTCTGGGGATGTTCGAGGAGGCCCAGCTCGCGCCTCCCGGGCCCTTCCTCCTCCGCCAGGCCGTGTCGTTCGTCCTCCCGCCGCACCTGGCGCTGCGCGACGCGTACGACCTGGTCGTCACCGGCGGCTCTCCCTGGGCGCCCGTCTCCTTCGCGGCCGGGTACGGCGTTTTCTGGCTCGCCCTCGCCGGCCTCCTCCTCTGGCGCCGCGAGTGGCCGTAGGCGGGAGATGACGGAGGATGGAGATGAGAAAGCGGCGGCGCGGGAGATCGGTCTCCCGCGCCGCCGCTTGCTTCTTCCCTGCGCCGACGGATGCTACCGGATCATGGAGACGCGCAGCGGCGGCGGCCCCAGCATCCCGTGCACCTCCCTGCCCCTGCGTACGGCCAGCCACCGGAAGAGCGCCGCGGCGGCCATCCCCACGTACAGCGCGTCGCGCACGGCCACCCGCGACCAGTTCGACGGCGTCCATCCCGGGGCGATCTGCCCGAGCACCAGGAACCAGAAGATCCCCAGCGCAAGGCTGGCCGCGTAGGCGCCCAGGAGCGCCCACAGCAGCCGGTCCACGCGGTTCTTCACCAGCAGCAGGAAGAGCACGGGAAGGATCACCAGCAGCTCCATCAGGTCCCATCCCGCCAGCGCCGTCACGTGCCCGGTGCGCGTGAACGAGCCCTCGCGCACCCCCAGCGCGGCACCGACCGCCGTGCCCAGGCAGAGGAGCGCCACCAGCCCGGTCCAGAAGCGCGGCCCGGGCGCGCCGCGGTGCAGCGCGAGCCACGCCAGCGCCAGCAGCGCGCCGGTGACCATGAAGGTGCGGCTGTGGTTGAACACCGGCAGCCAGGCCAGGTACGCCTTCATCAGCGACGACGTGCCGCCGGCGTGCATCGCGGCGCCGCCGAACGCGTTCTGCGTGGTGACGCTGACGCCCTCGGCCAGGAAGGTCGCGCCCGTCGCGCGCCACGCCGCCGCGTGGTACGCGTCGCCGGAACGGGCACGGAGGCCCACGGCAAGCGCCGCGGCCCCCGTCATCAGCAGCAAGAGACTTCCGACCAGCTGGAGCGAATAGACGAGCATGGTCCCGGGGTCAGGGCTTGGTGCCGTCGCCCGTGCCGTCGTCGCACATCGGCGGGCAGAGCTCGGCGGTGTTCAGCGCGGTGAAGGACTCGACGGCGGGGTACTCCACGCGGCTGTCGCCGATGTGGCTGGGGTCGCGGTCGCCGTACAGCTCCAGGTGCACCTGCTTGATGGCGTGCTTGGGGTCGTGCACCTCGAGGGTGATGTCGCGCCCGTACTTGCCGCCCTGCAGCCGGATCGTGTGCTTCTTGGGGTGGCCCTGGCCGTTCAGCTTGTGCGGCTTGGCCTGCTTGTACACCTCGCACTCGCCGTCGTCGCCGGTCACGGCGCAGCGGCTGGCGAACGCGGGATGGAAGGTGACGGTGTAGTTGTTGAGCTCGGCGGTGATGTGGCCGTCCGACATACGATCCTCCAAAACGTGGGACAGGAAGGGAAGGAAACCTGCGGCGCGCGAAAAATGGGCGCGGCAGGGCGCCGCGGCAAGGGTATGCCGTTGCAGGGTAACAGATTGCGTATCAGGAAGGGGTTCAGCCTCGCAGGCGCTCCAGCAGCCCCGGCGCGTCGGTGCCGCGGGCCACGCCCAGCCTCACCAGCGTGCACCACAGCATGACCAGCACCGACGCCATCCCCAGCGGAAAGATCCATACCGCCGAGGGCTTCCACTCGTTGGCGATGTACCCCGCCGCGCGCGCCGCCGAGATCACCGAGGCCAGCGCCTCGCGCACCGCGTAGATCCCCAGCGCCACCCACAGGTGCCAGTCGATGGAGTTGCTCACCATCCCCGCGTACAGCGCGGCGAAGAGCGCCACCACCGTGGCCCCGCTCACCAGCGCGATCACGGAGTGCTGGCGGGAGCCGACGAACGCGCCCTCCAGCACGCCGACGCCCGCGCCGACGGCCAGGAGCCCCACCATCCCCCAGATCACCACCCGGCGCGGCGGCGCGGGTCTGCGGCGCACCATCATGTCCGTCAGCGCCAGCGCGAAGCCGAACACCGCGAACCCGCGCGCGTCGTTGCCGATGGTGCTGGCGTGCAGGAAGAAGTCGAAGAACCGGCCGGAGCCCTGCACCGCCGCGGGAATGGCCAGCACGTCCACCACCGTGGCGATCGCGCCGATGGTGGTGAAGGTGACGCCCGCGAGGTGCCACGCGCCCAGGCGCACGTTGCGCCCGGGGCGCGGCGCCACCCGCAGCGCCAGGATGCCGAAGCCCAGCGTGAGCGTGGCGAACACCAGCTGCATCGACAGCGATCGCACCACGTGCGGTGCAAGGGCGGCCATCAGCATTCCGGCGGGCACAGGGTGGGGGTGTTGGTGACGACGATCGTGTCGGGCTTGGGGGCGGTCTGGTACGCCGTCACCGCGCCGCGCTCGGCGGACTTCAGCTGCTTCTTGCTGGCGGGGTCCAGCAGTTCCACGTGGATGCGGTGGATCATGTGCTGCGGGTCGTCGATGTGCAGGGTGACGTTGAAGTTCTTCGCGGTGTTGCGGATGGTGACCGCGCTGCTGCTCCACGGCTCTTCGCACCCGCTGGGAAGGACGAACGGGCTCCCCGGCGTCTCGGCGTACACCTCGTGCTCGTTCACGTGCACGTGGCTGGCGAAGCCGGGATAGAACGAAACCTCGTAGTCATCCGGGGGCGTGGTGGACCCGCCGGTGCCGTTCTGCGGCGGATTGTGCCTGGCGCCGCGGCAGCTCACCGTCCTGTGCGGGTCGCTGGGGGCAGGCCGGTGTGTTCCGCCAGTGCTGATGCTCATCTGATTTTCTCCGGAGGGTAGGAGCGAAGGGGACCCACGCATGCAACGAACCCAAAGTGCTCGCTACGTACGCGGGAAGCAAGGATTTTCTGCATCGCGTGCCGCGCGGAACGCGACAATTGGGGAGTGAGCCGGGTGGTGGGAGGGAAGCGAGCGCCCGCCCCGGCAGGCGGGACGGGCGCTCGGACTGCGGCGGTGGCGTCCCCGGGAGGAGCCGTGGCGTCAGAACGCGATCGCGGGCTGCCCCTGGAAGACCACGCGGGTGCCGCCGGCCAGGTTGTCGCCCAGGCGCGGCTTGCTGCTGGCCACGAGGTAGATCTCGTAGAAGCCCACGGCCGCGGCCACCAGGTACAGCGGGATGGCCAGCAGCCCCAGGAGGGGCACGGCGCCCAGGATTCCCACCGCCGTGCCGATGGCCAGCGTGGCGTTGCGGCGGATGGACTCCTGGAGGGTGATGGGGCTTCCGTCCGCCCGCACCACGGCAAGGCCCAGCAGCTTCTTGCCCAGCGAGCGGTTCTCGATGACGATGTCGCGCCCCAGCACCAGCGCGGTGGCCACGGCGGCCGCCACCATCGCCCCGATCCACCCCAGCGCGATGCTGAGCACGAGGGTCATGAAGGCGTTCGCCGCGCCGATGATGGCGAAGTCGATGAACGCCGCGATCCCGCGCTTCACGATGTCCGGCTGGCCGGGCGCGCCGCCGGGACCGGCATAGGTCGGAGCCGGAACGGGCGCCTGGTACATGGGACCGCCGGCGGGATTCTCGGTGCGGGGGGCTTGCGGGTCCATGGAGAACCTCCTGGGGAGAGGGAGAGAGAGGCGGGGAGGGCCCCACCTTGTCCGGCGGGCGCCGGCGGAATTGCCCGGCTGCCGCCAAGGAAACGTGCGGGCCGCCCGGCAGGGGGCGGCGGGAGAAGCGGTCGTCCGCGTGGGGACGGAAGGAAACGCCGGCCGGAGGGCCGCGCGGATGGCCAGGGCGCGGATCGCGCCTGAACGATGCTCACTATGGCAGTGTGATCGTAAACGGACTTTTCGGTGGTGTCAAGCGGTGAAGCGTCACCGACTTGCGCGGGCTTCCCCGGCGTGCGCGGATTGGTCCCACACGCGCGTGTCGGGAATCTCGCTTGGCGAAGGGATGACCGTTTGGACGAGGGGCCCTGCGCATCCGCGCGGTCCCGATCCTTCCCAATCCTCCATCTCCACGATCTTCGATCTCTCCATCTTCGCCATCCTTGATCTCTCCATCTCCACCCTTCGACCCCGATCTTCCGACGATCTTTTCATCGCCCGGAATCCCCATCTTCAATCCCGGACGCGACTTCCGGTTTGCCCTTGACTGCGGCAACGAAATCCGTATCTTACTGACCAGTCAGTTATCTACCCACAAGAGCGGTACCCGGAATGAGCGCAGACACCGAGGGACGGCTGAACGAGGCGGAGCAGGACCCCGAGCAGGACGCCCCGCGCTGGCGGCGGCGCAGCGAGGCGCGCCCCGGCGAGATCGTGGAGGCGGCGCTGGACCTGTTCGTGGAGAAGGGCTTCGCGGCCACCCGCATGGACGAGATTGCGAAGCGCGCCGGCGTGACCAAGGGCACCGTGTACCTCTACTTCCCCAGCAAGGAAGACCTCTTCCGCGCGGTGGTGGAGGAGATGATGGGGCCCAACATCGAGACCGGCGAGCGAATGCTGGCCCGGAGCACCGGGTCGGCCGCCGACCTGATCCGCACGCTGCTGCAGGGGTGGTGGGAGCTGATGGGAAGCCAGCGCGTGGCCTGCCTGAGCAAGCTGATGACGGGCGAGGCCGCCAACTTCCCGCACCTGGCCCAGTACTACGTGGAGCACGTGGTGGTCCGCGGGCGCCGCATCTTCCAGGCGGCCATCCAGCGCGGGATCGACAGCGGCGAGTTCCGCCCGGTGCACGTGACCGACGCGGCCCGGCTGGCCATCGCGCCGCTGGCGAACGCGTCCATCTACAAGCGCTCCATGATGCAGCACGACCCCGACGGGTGGGACATGGACCGCTACCTGAAGCTCCACATGGACCTTTTCCTTCGCGGACTGGCGAAGGAGCCGGAGACGGAGAACGACACCGATGAAGCTTGAGATCGCGCCCGCGGCCCTGGCCGCGCTGGCGCTCATGGCGGGCACGGCGGCCGCGCAGGACACCGCGCCGCCCGTGACCCTGACCCTTTCGCGCGCCGTGGCGGTCGCGGCCGACACCGCGCCCGGCGTGCGCATCGCCGGCCTGCGTGCCGGCGAGGCGGAGGAGCGGATCCGCGAGGCCCGCGGCGCCCTGCTCCCCACCCTGTCGGCCGCGGTGAGCGAGGACCGGCGCACGCAGAACCTGGAGACCTTCGGGTTCGCGCTGCCGCTTCCTCCCGGCGAGTCGCTGAACCCCAAGATCGGCCCCGTGGACGTGTTCGACGCGCGCCTGCGCGCCTCGACGGCGCTGTTCGACCCCGCGGGCGTGGCGCGCGTGCGCGCCGTCCGCGCCGCCGCGGCGGGAACGCAGGCGGAGGTGTCGACGGCGTCCGAGACGTCGGGCGCGCGCGCCGCGCTGGCGTACGTGACGGCCGAGCGCGCGGCCGCCACCGTGTCGGCCCGCCGCGAGGACGTCCGTCTCGCGGGCGAGCTGGTCACCCTGGCGCAGGCGCAGCTGGACCGCGGGGTGGCCACGGCGCTGGACGTCACCCGCGCGCGGACGCAGCTGGCGGCGGCGCAGGGGCTGCTGTCCGTGGCGCAGAACCAGCTCGACCAGGCGCAGGTGAACCTGGCCCGGGCGATGGGGATCGACCCGCGCACGAACTTCGTCATCGCCGACGCCCTGGGGCCGCAGACCGCCGCCATCTCCGTTCCGGCGGACGAGGCGGAGGCGATGCGGGCGGCGATGGCCAACCGGCCGGAGCTGAGGAGCGCCGAGGCGCAGCAGCGCGCCGCGCAGCTGGCCACGCGGGCGATCCAGGCCGAGCGCCTGCCGCGGCTGGACCTGGCGGCCGACTACGGGATCACCGGCCTGAACCCGCGCGACGCCTTTCCCACCTACAACATTGCCGTGCAGGTGTCGGCGCCGCTCTTCGACGGCTTCCGCCGCGAGGCGCGCCAGCAGCACCAGGCGCTGACCGCGCGCGAGGCCGGCGTGCGCGCCGCCGACGTGCGGCAGCAGGTGGAGGCCGAGGTGCGCTCGGCGCTGCTGGACGTGGCCAACGGGCAGGACCAGCAGCGCATCGCGGCCGAGCGGCTGCGGCTGGCCAACGAGGAGCTCTCGCAGGCGCAGGAGCGCTTCGCCAACGGGCTGGCCACCAACATCGAAGTGATCAACGCGCAGCAGAACCTGGTGCGCGCCAAGGACGCCGTGATCGACGCGCAGGCCGCCTCGGCCCAGGCGCGCGTGAACCTGGCCCGGGCCACCGGAACCACCCTGAACATCCGCTGACGGATGAACCGCGAGGACGAAGACACCATGGCCAACGCGACAGCCAAGATGAACACGGCCACCGACGCTCCCGCCGGGCCGCAGCGAGTGACCCTTTCCCCCGACGGGGCGGCGGCCCCCGACGCGCCGAAAAAGAAGCGCCCGGTGCTCCCCATCCTGGCCGTGCTGCTGCTGGCGCTGGTCGGCTACTTCGGCTACCGCTGGTGGCAGGGGCGGAACTGGGAGACCACCGACAACGCGCAGGTGGAGGGGCACGTGACCCCCGTGCTTCCCCGCGTGGGCGGCTACGTGGCCAGCGTGCGGGTGGAGGAGAACCAGCAGGTGCACCGGGGCGACACGCTGATGGTGCTGGACGACCGCGACCTGCGCGCCAAGCTCGAGGCCGCCGAGGCCGACCTGGCCGCGGCCGAGGAGCAGACCACCGGCGGAAGCGGGCAGGCGGTGGCGCAGGCCGCCGCGGCCCAGGCCACGGCCGGCGCCGCGCGCGCCAACATCACCGCGGCGCAGGCCAACGCCACCAAGGCGCACCGCGACGTGGAGCGCCTGCGCCCGCTGGCCGAGCGCAACATCGTTTCCAAGCAGCAGTACGACGCGGTGGTGGCCGCCGCGGCCGCGGCCGACGCGCAGGTGCAGGCCGCGCGCGAGAACGCCAGCGCCGCCAGCAGCCAGGCCACCGCGGCCGGCGCGGGCGTGCGCGTGACGCGCTCCAAGATCGAGTCGGCGCGCGCGGCGCGCGACGCGGCGGCGCTGCAGCTCTCCTACTCGGTGGTCACCGCGCCGATGGACGGCGTGGTCGCCAAGAAGTCGGTGGAGGTGGGGCAGCTGGTGCAGCCCGGCCAGCCGGTGATGACCGTGGTCCCCCTGAACGACGTGTGGGTGACGGCCAACCTGAAGGAAACGCAGACGCGCGACCTGCGTCCGGGCGACCCGGTGGAGGTCGAGGTGGACGCCTATCCGGGCCACACCTTCCACGGGCGGCTGGAAAGCATCAGCCCGGCCACCGGCGCGCGCTTCTCGCTGCTGCCGCCGGACAACGCCACGGGGAACTACACCAAGGTGGTGCAGCGCATTCCCGTGCGCATCCGCTTCGACGGGCGCGGCGACGCGGGGTTCCCGCTGCGCCCGGGGATGAGCGCCTTCGTCCGCATCAAGGCGCGGAGCTGATCCGGCCGTGAGCACGTCTACCCGGACGCTGCCGTTCCCCGCCGCCCGCGTTGCTGCGCGGGCGGCGGCCGCGGACGACCCGTACCGCAACCGCTACCTGATCGCGCTGACGGTCACGCTGGCGTCGGTGCTGGAGCTGCTGGACACCAGCATCGTGAACGTGGCCGTGCCGCACATGATGGGCACGCTGGGCGCCACGCTGGACCAGATCGCCTGGGTGTCGACCGGATACGTCGTCGCCAACGTGATCGTGCTTCCCATCACCGGGTGGCTCTCGGCGCGCTTCGGGCGGCGGCGCTACTTCGCCGCCTCCATCGCCCTCTTCACCGTCGCCTCGTTCTTCTGCGGCAACGCGCACACGCTCCAGGCGCTGGTCTTCTGGCGCATCGTGCAGGGCGTCGGCGGCGGGGCGCTGCTCTCCACCTCGCAGTCCATCCTCTACGAAGTCTTCCCGAGGGAAGAGTTCGGGACGGCGATGGCCATCTTCGGGATGGGGGTGATGGTGGGGCCGACGCTGGGCCCCACGCTGGGGGGATACATCACCGACGCGCTCAGCTGGCCGTGGATCTTCTACATCAACGTGCCGCTGGGGATGATCGCGCTGGCGATGACGCTGGGCTTCATCCGCGACAGCCGCTTCGCCCAGAAGGTGGAACGGGTGGACTGGCTGGGCTTGGGCCTGCTGATCGCCGGGATCGGGTGCCTGCAGACCATGCTGGAGCGGGGCGAGCGGCTGGACTGGTTCGACTCGAAGGAGGTGCTGCTGTACGCCGTGGTGAGCGCGGTCTCGCTCGTCTGGTTCGTGTGGCACGAGCTGACCACCGAGCACCCCATCGTGGACCTGCGCATCCTGAAGAACCGGCAGTTCACCGCGGGGATCACCTTCGCGGCCATGCTGGGGTGCTGCCTGTACGCCACGGTGTTCGTGCTCCCCGTCTATCTCCAGACGCTGCTGGGCTTCACGGCGGAGCAGACGGGGTTCGTCATCCTCCCCGGCGCGCTGGCCAGCGCCTTCACCATGGCAGCGATGGCGAGGACGACGGGGAAGATCGACGGGCGCATCCTGGTGGTGTGCGGCGTGGCCATCTTCGGCGCGTCGATGTGGATGCACGGCCACTTCACCACCGAGAGCGGGCAGGGCGACTTCTTCTGGCCGCTGATCCTGCGTGGGGTGGGGCTGGGGCTGATCTTCGTCCCCATGACCAACCTGGCGCTGGCCGAGCTGCCGATGGAGAAGATTCCCAACGGCACCGGGCTGTACAACCTGACGCGGCAGCTGGGCGGCAGCATCGGCATCGCGGTCACGGCCACGCTGGTGAGCCGCTTCCGCGGGCAGAACTACGCCGCGCTGAGCGAGCACGTGAGCCGCTACGGCGAGGCCACGCGCGAGCGGCTGGCCATGATCACGCAGGCGATGATCGCGAAGGGCACCCCCGCGCCCGTGGCGGAGACCAAGGCCATCGCGCTGATCCAGGGCCAGGTGATGCGGCAGGCGGCCATGCTCAGCTACGAGCACCTGTTCCTGATGTTCGGCATCGGGATGGGGCTCACCCTCCCCCTCCTGCTCCTCATGCGCAGGGGCAGGGCGAGCGGCGGCGGCGGCATGGCACACTGATACCAGATCCGCTAAAAGACTGGTTTCAGTAGAGTCGAGTCGGGGCGCCGCGGCATGTTCGCCCGGTTTCCCCGACCCGCTCATCGAACCGGACGTGCGGATTTCCCGCATCCGGCTCTCCGACTGGGTTCACCTCAGGGCATGCGAGAGCGCCATCTTCCGGCAT